>DASWBA010000136.1:0-6657 GCA_036390825.1 Candidatus Dormiibacterota bacterium | reverse complement strand
AGGTAGAGGGGCACGTTGGCCCACTGTGGCTCGCGGCGGGTCAGCGCCAGCCGGACCTTGCCGATGATCTGCAGCTTCATGTGGAGCGTTTCCATCGTCGTGGACCAGGCCTTAAAGGGAAGCTCGGGCCACTCGGCAACCTGGCGACTGACATCGGCGCTGATCACGGCACTATCGTAGCCACAAGGGTGCCTGCGGTTCACGGTTTGAGTTTGTTCGTTCGATCAAAACGAAAAGTCCCGGCAGTAGGGCCGGGACTGTGGGACGGGGGAGAGGGCGATTCGATCAGGCTGCGCCTGAGCGCGCCAGCGCTGGAGCCAGTTCGACGCGTGCACCGCGCAGCGCCCCGACGATGCCCCCGTACACGGCGCCGGCGTAGATGCCGCAGACCATGAAGACGATGGGCTCGAGCCCGACCACGATGGTGCCCGCCAGGCCGAAGAGCAAGCCACCGATCCCGCCGCCGAGTGCCGCGCCGCCGATCGCGCCCCGCATCATCCGCTCAACTTCACTTGTCATCGTTGTGACCTCCCGAAAAATGGAATTGCGTTTTTCCGATAAAAGCATGATGCGCCCAGGTACCTGTCAAAACCGTGACGCGATCTAGGCTTCTTCGAGGCGAAAGCCCGAGCCGCGCACCGTCAGGATGCGCACACCGGAGTTGACGAGCTTGGCGCGAAGCCGGCTCATCTTAACGTCGATGACATTCGACCCGAGCGGTTCGGTTTCGTCGCGCCAGGCGTGCTCGGCGATCGCCTTGCGATCGACGACCGACGGAAAGCGTCGCATCAGCAGCTCCAGGATGTAGAGCTCGGCCGTTGTCAGGTTGAGCAGCTTCCCATCGAGGGTGACCTGGCGGCGTGCCGGGTCAAGCGAGAGCCGGCCGCGGTTCAGGACCGGCGCACCGACGCCGCGCGGCCGTCGTTGTAGGGCTCGCACGCGGGCGACCAGCTCGCGGAAGTCAAACGGTTTGACGAGGTAGTCGTCCGCGCCGGCATCGAGGCCCTGGATCCGGTCGGGCGGGGCGTCGCGCGCCGTCAGCATCAGGATCGCGGTGGGGCGGTCATTGCGCCGCGCCCACGAGGCGATGTCGACGCCGGGCACCCCCGGCATCCGCCAATCCAGGATCGCGACATCGTACTCATAGAACTTCAACTGTTCGATGGCGTCGTCGCCGCGGTCGACTGCGTCGACGAGGTACCCTGCGTCCTCCAGTCCCTGCACCAGGACTTCTCGTAGCCCGCGATCATCTTCCGCAACCAGGATCCGCATCGCTAGGCTCCCTGCTGCGCGAACACGACCTGGAATTCCATGGTGGCATTGTCTTGCACGGTGACAAACCCGCCAATACTTGGCGGGGTCATCGCGAACTGGCTGAAGGGAAAGGTAATGGAGCCGACGAGTTCGATCTTCGAACCGTTGAGGCGGGCGTCAATTGGGATGGTGACCGTCTTCGTCACACCGTGGATCGTCAGCGCGCCGGTCGCCGAGACGTGGACAGTCTGGCCGCTGGCGGCATCGGCCGGCAACGCGATCGGTGTCGCGAGCTGGAAGGTGGCGGTGGGATAGCGGGCGCTTTGGAGCCCCTGCGAGTGGATCCGCTGATCCCTCATCGGCCTGTCGCTAGTGAGCTTGCTGACGTCGACCGTGACACTGGCGGCGGTCACGCTATACCCGCTCGCCGTCTGCGCCAGGGTCAACGTTCCGGTGACGGCCGACGTGCGCCCGACGGCGTCGCTTGGGGCGGGGAGGGAGGCGAGCTGTTCATGGACCCGGTAGCCGGCCTGCGACCCGGCAGTCACGCTCCAGGTTCCCGGACCGAGGGTGGAAGAGGGAGTCGCGATCCCCGACGAGGTCGTCGGCGTCGGTGAGCTGAGCGCCAGCTTCTGCGGTGAGGATCCCGCGAAGGCGACGAAATAGATGATCCCCATGGCCGCGGCGCCAAGCAACAAGCCGCCGCCGACGATAGCCGCCATCAGGGTACGGCGATTGTTCATGTAAGGAAATGCTGAGGGCGCAGACCTTTCAGTTGGATGACAGGCTAGCCCGTCATCATGAGGCGAGCTTAAGAGACCGCAATCAGGGCGCGATGGTCAGGACCGCCGCTCCCTCGAACCGGCCATGGGCGAGGTCGTCCAGAGCCTGATTGGCCTCCGCCATCGGATAGGGATGCACTTCGGTCCGAACGGGCACCTTGGGCGCGATCTGCAGGAATTCCTCGCCGTCCCGCCTGGTCAGGTTGGCGACCGAGCGGATCTGCCGTTCCTGCCACAGGAGGTCGTACGAAAACGACGGGATGTCACTCATGTGAATCCCGGCACAGACGACAACACCGCCGGGATCGAGGGCCTTGAGCGCGGCCGGTACGAGCGCACCGACCGGCGCGAAGATCAGGGCGGCGTCGAGCGGTTCCGGTGGGGCCGTTAGCGAATCGCCCGCCCACTCGGCCCCCAGGCTGCGGGCGAACGCCTGCTTCTTCGTATCGCCCGGCGAGGTGAACGCAAAGACGCGCCGGCCCTGGTAGCGGGCGACCTGCGCGATGATGTGTGCCGAGTCGCCAAAGCCATAGAGCCCGACGCGCTGGGCGTCGCCGGCGAGGCGCAGCGCCCGAAAGCCGATCAGGCCGGCACAGAGGAGTGGCGCGGCGTGCAGGTCGTCGTAGCTGTCGGGCAGCGGGAAACAAAAGCGCTCGTCGGCGACGCAGAAGTCGGCGTAGCCGCCATCCACGTGGTAACCGGTGAAGCGTGCATTCACGCACAGGTTCTCGAGGCCGCGCCGGCAGAAGCGGCAGCTTTCGTCGACGTGGCTGAGCCAGGGAACGCCGATGCGTTGACCGGGCTCGAACCGGTAGGCGCCTTTGCCGGCAATCTCGACACGCCCCACGATCATGTGACCGATCACCAGCGGCAATTTCGGCTCGCTCAGCTCGCCGCTCACGATATGCAGATCCGTGCGGCAGACCGCGCAAACTGAAACGTGGATCAGCACCTGGCGCTCGGACGGAACCGGGACGGGTACGTCTTCGAGTCGGAGGGGCTCCTTCGCCGCCCGAAGCCGCATCGCCCTCATACGTCGCCGCTAGGCGGTGACGCCGCTCTTCAAGGTTGCGCTGAGGGTGATGGGCGTGGCGGCCAGCGCCTTCGAAACAGGACAGTTCTGCTTGGCCTCGTCGGCGAGGCGCTTGAAGGTTGCCTCATCGATGCCGGGCACGTTGCCTTCCGTCTTGAGTTCGATGCGCGTAATTCCCCAGCCTTTGTCGCCCTTGTCGAAATGGACGTCGGCCGTGGTCCGAATCTCCTGCGGCTTGTGGCCGGCTTGCGTCAGTCCGTTGGCGAACGCCATCGAAAAGCATCCGGCATGGGCCGCGCCGATCAACTCTTCCGGATTGGTGCCGGGACCGTCTTCCATCCGACTCTTGAAGGAATACTTTCCTTCGAAGGCGCCGCTACCCAACCGCATCGTTCCCGATCCGTCTTGCAACGACCGTTGCCACCTGGCTTCTGCTGTCCGTACTGGCATATCCGTGTCACCTCGCTCCAGATAATTGCCGCCCTGACCTGATGCTAGTCGACTCCGTCCGCGGCGGCGGCCAGGATCTCGAGGGTGCGCAGCCGATCGGGCTGCGTCTTGCCGTGAACGCTGGCCAGCAGCGTCGTCACGCCCGCGGATGCCCATACCACCAGCCGTTCGCGGACGTAGGACTCCGGCCCGGCAATGCTGATGGCATCGACGAGCGCGTCCGGGACCCGCCGGATCGCCTCGAGTTGTTTGCCGCCGAGGTAGAGCTCCTGGAGCGTGCGCGCGTCGTCGGCAAAGCCGTACTGAGTGACGAGGTCGTTGTAGAAGTTCTTGCTCTTCGACCCCATCCCGCCGACGTAGAGCGCCACCCAGGGCTTCAGCGCGTCGCGGGCGCGGGCGCGGTCATCGTCGATGCTGACCGGGACGTGCGGGGCAATGGCGAGGGTATCGAGGGAACGACCGCTGATCCGCGCGCCCGCCTCGAGCTCGGGGCGGAAGAGATCCATGTGCTGCGGAGAGAAGAGCGTCGGGATCCAGCCGTCGGCCATTTCGCCGGTCAGGCGCAGGCCACCGGGGGTGAGCGTCGCGAGATAAATCGGTACCGTTGCGCGCACGGGATGGGCCAAAAGCTTCAGACCCTTGTCGAGCTGAAAAACCTCACCGTCGAAGACCAGGCGGTCGCGCCGCAGAACCTGGCGGACGATGGCGATGGTTTCACGCATTCGAAGCAGCGGCCGGTCGAAAGCCATGCCGTGCCAGCCGGTCACCACCTGGTGGCCGCTGGTTCCCAGGCCGAGGATGAAGCGACCACCGGAGATCAGGTCGAGGGTCGCTGCCGTTTGACCGAGGAGCGCGGGCGTCCGGCTGAACACATTGATGATCCCGGTGCCGAGCCGGATGCGTTCTGTGCGGGCGGCGAGGGCGCCAAGGATCGAGACCGCGTCGGTGCCATAGGCCTCGGGCATCCAAACCGACTCGAACCCGAGGGCCTCGGCCCGCTGTGCGAGCTCGACCGCTTCGGGGAAGGCGAGGCTTCCCTCGTAGGGAAGGTTCAGTCCGAGCTTCATCGAGGCATCGTACCGCGGCGTGCGCTTAGAGTTAGAAAAGCCGCCCCCGCCGTGGAGAGGGCGGCGAAAGAATTAGCCCGGGAGGAAACCATGGCAGATCGCACGACGAGCACAGTCACCGCAGCGCTTGCGGGTACGATCGACATCGGCGGCGACATGCCGGTCAATCGCTTCGGCTTCGGGGCGATGCGTATCACCGGGCAAGGGATCATGGGCGAGCCGGCCGATCGCGAGGAGTGCAAGCGCGTGCTGCGTCGCGTGCTGGAGTTGGGCATCAATTTCATCGACACCGCCGATTCCTATGGTCCCGAGGTCAGCGAGCGACTGATCGCCGAGACCCTCCATCCCTATCCGGAGGAGCTGGTGATCGCGACCAAGGGTGGACTGTTACGGCCGGGTCCGGGACAGTGGGAGCCCGACGGTCGTCCCGAGCACCTACGGGCGGCCTGCGAGGGCAGCCTCAAGCGACTGCGGGTCGAGCAGATCGATCTCTATCAGTTTCACCGCCCGGACCCCAAGGTCCCGTTCGAGGAATCGGTCGGTGCCCTGGTGGAACTGAAGAATGAAGGTAAGATCCGGCACATCGGCCTCTCCAACGTCACGACCGAGCAGGTCGAGCGAGCCCAAAAGCTCACACCGATCGCTTCCGTACAGAACCGGTACAGCCTCTTTGAGCGCACCTCGGAGCCTGTCCTCGAGTACTGCTCAGGGGAAGACATCGCGTTCCTACCCTGGCGCCCGGTGGAAGGCGGAACGCTCGCCGCCGCCGGAGTGGTCGCCGAGATCGCCCGCCGTAACCAGGCGACGCCGAGCCAGGTCGCGCTTGCGTGGCTTCTTTCGCATTCACCGGCCATGCTGCCCATCCCTGGAACCTCGAAGGTGGCCCACCTCGAGGAGAACCTCGGCGCCGTGGCGCTCGACCTGGCACCTTCCGAGCTGGCCGAGCTCGACAAGGTCGCCCCGGAGCCAGCCAGCTGACCGGCGAGGACCCTGAAGGCGACGAGTACGACGCGCTGGACGAAGCCTTGATGGAGACGTTTCCCGCCAGCGATCCGATCGCGGTCTCGGAGCCGATCACCCCCCACCGTACGCCTCAAACGCTCGCATCGCACGTTCCGCGCGGCTCGCGTGGGCCGGCGGGCCCGGCACCCTTAGCGAATCCTTAGTCCCGCCTCATTTCCCGTTCACGGCTTGCTGCCACGATAATGCGGGGTCGCGCGGCGCAGCGCGTTGAACGCTCGCGCCCCTTTTCAGGAATGAGCAGCATCACCGCCCGCCAGCAGTCCCCAGACCGGCGCGGGAGCCGAAGCGGGCAAGCCGCTCGCGCGCGTCGTCTCACTTTCACCGCCGGCGATGTCATCGTGCTGATCGTCATCAACGCCGCCCTCGTGCTTGCGATGTGGGTGCGCCACGGCGCCTTGAATCAGCTGGGCAGCCCATCGGCGAAGTTGACGGCGGCAGGGCAGATCACCGCGCTGGTCGGAACCTACGGCGCCCTTGTCCAGGTGCTGTTGATGTCCCGGAGCCCCTGGCTCGAGCGCCGGTTCGGGATGGACGGTCTTGCCCAATGGCACCGATGGTTGGGGTTCAGTGTCACCATCCTGATCGGCGCGCATGTGGTGTTCAGCACGGCGGGCTACGCCCTCGGCGATGGCAAAACATTTGTCGCCGAGGCCTGGACCTTGATCGACACCTATCCCTACGTGCTGATGGCGACCGCCGCCACCGCCCTGCTGATCATGGTGGCCGTGACCTCGTTGCGGATGGCCAGGCGCCGCCTCACCTGGGAGCGCTGGAGGTTTCTCCATCTCTACGCCTACCTCGCCATCGCCCTTGCCTTCGGACACGAGCTGGCGGTCGGCAGCGACTTCACCGATGACGGCATTGCCCGCTGGTACTGGATCGCGCTCTACGCCGCGGTCCTGCTGTGTCTGCTCGCCTTCCGCGTCGGGCATCCCTGGCGGATGAGCCTTCGGCATCGACTCCGCGTCACCCAGGTCGTCCCCGAGGCGCCGGGAGTCGTGTCGCTCTATGTGACCGGACGCGATCTCGACCAACTGCAGGCGCGCGC
>DASWBA010000135.1:0-103719 GCA_036390825.1 Candidatus Dormiibacterota bacterium | reverse complement strand
CCGACACCAGCATGTTGAGCCGTGACCGGACGCAGGCCTGGACGAACTTGGCCATCGGCTCGGTGAAGCTGCCGAACTTGATCAGGTCGCTGACCTGGTACGGGGTCTTCGAGAACTTTCGGATGGTGAGGATCGGCCCGTTGAGCGAGAGCGGCGGGATGATGACGTTGACGCGGGATCCGTCCTTGAGCCGGGCATCGACCATCGGGGATCCCTCGTCGATGCGCCGCCCGATGGTCGAGACGATGCGGTCGATGACGCGCCGCAGCTGATCCTCGCTTTCGAACTGGACGGTTGACAGTGTCAGCTTGCCCTTGTGCTCGACGAAGATCTGGTCCGGCCCGTTGACCATGATCTCGGTGATCGTCGGGTCGCTGATCAAGGCCTCGATCGGGCCGAGCCCGAGGAAGTCGTTCAACACCGAGTCCAGCAGGCGAGCCTTCTCCGGCTTGGTCAGGGAGAGGCCCATTTCGGCCACCACCGCGTTGAGCGCCTCGGTGATCCGCTCCGCCCGCTGGGCGCGGTCCTCGTCCTCTCCCTCGTCGATGTTCTCGATCAGGCGCGCCTGGAGGCGGTTCTTCACGCGCTCCGCCTGCTGCTCGAAGGGCGTCCGGACGCGGGCGCCGGCGGCGATCGCCTGGCGAACCGGGCCGGTTCCGGCTTGCGGGACGTACGATCCTTCCGGAGGCGCGTTCGGGTCGGGACCCTGCTGTTTCTGGACGCGGTCGAGAAGCCCCACCTCGGCTCAGGCGCTCCGCTCGCTCGTGACAAATGGACGCGTAACCATCACGGCGCGTAGCCAGAGAGGGCGGGCCGCAGCCCGGGAATTCATCTCACCCTTCCTAACGGCGGGCGAACAGACCCTTGCGGGGTTTCTTCTCGGCGCTCTCCGGTTCGGGCGTCGGCGGAGCCGCTGGGAGGAGCTTGGCCACGAGTTCGCGGATCCGCTGGCTGATCTCGGACTCGGGATGCGTCGTGACGAAGGGATTGCCACGGTTGATCGAGTTGATGACCAGCTTCGGATCGTTCGGGATCTGGCCGGCGATCGGGAAGCGGAGGTTCGCCTCCACGCTCTCCTTGTTGAATTCCGAGTGCGCGTCCGACTTGTTGAGCAGGAGCACGACGCGGTCGGGGGAGATCGACAGCGAGTCGAAGATCTTGAGCGCCAGCTTGGTGTTCTTGATCGCCGGGATACTGAGCGAGGTGACCACCACCACCTTGTCGGCGTGGTCCAGCACCTCGAGGTTGATCTCGCCCAGGTGGGCGCTGCTGTCCACGATGATGTAGTCGAACATCTTGCGCAGCTCGCCGAAGATCCGCCGGACGTGGTCGACGGTTACCAGGTCGGCGAGTTCGGGGCTGATCGGCGCCAGCAAGACCTTGATCCCGAAGGGGCCGTCCACCATGATCTCCCGAATGAACTCAGGGTCCATGTGGTCGATGTTCTCGATCAGGTCGGTGATCCCCTGGGAGTGGTCCAGGTTGAGGAGCACGCCGATGTCGCCGAATTGCAGGTCGAGATCGACCAGGGCGACTTTCCCCTTGGTCTCATTGGCCATTGACACGGCCAGGTTGGCGGCGATCAACGATTTGCCGACGCCACCCTTGCCCGAGTAGAAGAAGAAGACCTGTCCGCGTTCCGCCCGGCGTGGGGCCTCGCCGTCGGGCGGGGCGGCGGGCGCCTTTTCCGTCCCCGCGGTGGTCTTCGCCAGGAACGACTCCTTCTTCTGCTCCAGCTGGTAGACGCGCCGGATGCTGGCGATCAGCTCGTCGCCGCTGAAGGGCTTGATGAGGAACTCGCGTGCGCCCGATTGCATCGCCCGGCGCAGGTAGTCGCGCTCCCCCTGGACCGACATGATGATGACGGGTGAGCCGGAGACCTCCTGGGCCAGGGTCTCGGTCGCCTGGATCCCGTCCATGATCGGCATGTTGACGTCCATCAGGACGATGTCCGGCGCCAGCTTCTTGGCTTGCTCGACCCCTTCCTTGCCGTTGGCCGCCGTGCCCACCACCTGGATGTCGGGCTCGAAGGAGAGCAGCTTCTGGAGGTTGTCCAGGGTGCTCAGGATGTCGTCCACGATCAGGACTTTGATTTGCTCGCTCATACGGTCATCTCGCTAAAGACGGCACCCCGCGAAATCTTCCGATTTCGCGGGGTACCTGTCAACGTTTTTCCTGCTGCGTCTAGCGGAGGCGGAAGGTCTGGATGAAGCTCTGGTCGGTGGTCGCCGACGTATCAGCGTCTGGCACATCGTAGTCCTTGACCGACTTGAGGACGAACTTGTAGTTGGTGTTGTCGAGCAAGAACTTGAGGTCCTCAGCCTGCTTCAAGGTCACGATGACGGTCAGGCTCGACGAAATCCCTCGGGTGTTCGCCGCGCCCGCCGGGCCAACCCGGATGACGTGAAGGTTGGTAAAGGTCGTCTTCGTGTACGGCTTCGCATCGGCAGGATTGGTGCCTTTCGGATAGATCGACGCGGTGATGATGATGTCGATCCGGTCGTCCGGCTGGATGTAACCGCCGGCGCCGACGAGCTCACCGGTTGGGATCTGCATGGCCACCATGCCCGCCGGGATGGGCAGGAACGCCTGCTTGGCCGCCTGCACGCTGCCCGCGTCGGCCACGATATCGTAATCGATGATCGCCGAGCCAAGGTGGATCGGGATCGCCGCGTACTTCCCGACGACCAGATCCTTCGCCCGGAACGCGTAGGGCGGCGCCTGGTCCTGGGAGAACTGCGTCACGGTCACCATGTCCGCGGTGATCTGGGTCGACGCCGGGATGTCCTTGGTGGCCACCACGGCCGGCACATTCTTTGTCGCCCCTCCGATGGCATTCGTGCCACCTCCGGTACGGCCAACGAGTAAGGCCCCTCCGAACGCCACGATGGCGAGGAAAACACCGAAGATCAAGAGGATGCGGTTGCTCTTCGGCTTTACCTCAGTCGCCAATCGACTCACCTCCTGATAATCGGCGTCATCGCTCCAACGGCGTGACGCTCCTTCGGGTCATGTATCTACCGGTGAGTGCTCTTCCTTGCGCGACTTGGCGATTCGTGACCGGGAACGTCCAGCCACCCTGAGCACCCGCTCGCCCGCTCCCGCAAAACGAAAGAGAGCCCGCTTGCGCAGGCTCTCCTTTTGTTGCTCCCAAGAGTGTTCGGGTAGTTACTGGCCGAGGCCGCCCGAAATGTTGCAGAAGACGTTCTTGACCTGGTTGCCGAGCACGATCAGGACTACGATCACGACCACCGCGATCAAGACGAGAATAAGGGCGTACTCAACCATGCCCTGCCCTTCCTCACGGTTGAGCAGCTCACGGAGGCGCAGATAAAGGCTGGTCAACATGCTGATTCACCTCCTTTGCGAGTAGATCGAACGGACCCAGTGTCACACTGGAGTGCGTTCAAATCAACGCGCAGGCCGACGAAGAATGCACAAGAGGTTTTGACGAGCCTGTAACAGTCGTCGCCTGTCTTACAAACGCCGTGACGACGCCGGTTAGTGTTTGGCGAGCGGGACTTCGACCTTGACCTCGGTGCCGCGGCCCGGCTGGGATCGAATCTCGAGCGTCCCTTTCTCCAGTTCCGCCCGCTCACGCATGCTGAGCAGCCCGAGGTTCTTGTTCTTGTGAAGGTTGGCCTCGGTTCGGGCGACGTCGAATCCCTGGCCATCGTCCTTGATCACAACCGAGACCCTGGAGGGCTGAAGATTCATCGTGACCTCCGCCATCTTTGCCCGGCCATGCTTGTGGACGTTGGTCAGCGCTTCCTGGATGATGCGGAACAGGACCCCTTCGGTGTTGCCCGGCAGGCGGCGCTCCTGCCCGACCACATTGAAGCGGGTGGCGAGACCGTAGCGGTCGCCGTATTCCTTGATGAACTTGCGCAGCGTGGGGACCAGGCCGAGGTCATCGAGCGTCATCGGCCGCAGGTCGAAGATCAGCTGCCGGATCTCCTCGAGCGCGTTGCGAACGCTGTTCTTGAATTCCCCCAGCTCGGTCACGAGCTGCTTGGGATTGCGGTCGAGGAGGCGCTCGAGGATCTCCGCCTGCAGCACCAGGTTGGCCATCGACTGGGCGGGTCCATCGTGCATGTCGCGCGCGATCCGCATCCGCTCCTCTTCGATGATCTGAAACACCTGGCGTGAGGCGTCACGAAACTGCTTGTCACCGTCGCCTGGCGCCGGCCGGCTGCCGTTGTCGCCGTACATCCGCTGCAGGTCGGCCAGGATCTGACTCGCCGACCGGAGAAACTGCCCCTGGTCCTTCAGCTCGGCGCGGCGGGCGGCGAGGGCTTCGTACTCGAGCTGCACCCGCTCCACGCTCAGCTGCGCCACCCGAATGTTCGCGAAGGTCTCCTGCACCTCGGCGGGAGAGAACTGTTTGAGGTTGTTCAGCAGATGCTTCTCCACCACGCGCGATTCTTCCGCCTGTTCTCGGACCTGCTGTAGTGAGGCCTCAAGGTCGCGCGACTTGTTCTCGGCCGTTTCCAGCTCCGCCTCGACGACCTGCAGGCGGGCGGTCACCGACTGGTGAATCAACACGAATGGATCGAAGGTCTCATCCGTGGCCTGGATCGCACTCATATAGGACTACTAGGACTAAAGAAAACGGTATCGCTTTCTGGCGGGAGCCCCGTTTGGCGGCCCCATGATAGCAGGAAAACCGACGAATTCACGCTGATTCTCCTAGCAGATGAGCAATCGGGCGTCCTTCATCTTCGGTCGGGCGCTTCCTCTCGGAGTCTTCGGCTTCCTGGTGGCCATCCAGGGGGAGCTGGCCTTCGCCGGCGTCCAGCACGCCCTGACCCACGCCGACCTCGACCGGGCGGGCGTCATGTACCTCCTGAACCGTGTCCTGACGGTCGCCTTCTTCGCTTTCCTGGTCGTGATTTACACCATCCGAAGCAAAGCGATCGCCAAGGATCACAACCCGGTCGCCATCGCCGCGGCGCTGACCGGGAGCTTCGTCCTCTACGGCCTTTTCCTGATCCCGGGCCAGGGTCGCAGCACCAACCTGTGGGTGCTGGCTGGCAGCGATCTGTGCCTCGCCGTCGGCATGATCCTGGCGCTCTACTCGCTGACCTATCTCGGTACACGGTTCAGCATCGTGCCCGAGGCACGCGGGCTGGTGACCAGCGGACCCTACCAGCTGGTCCGGCACCCGATCTACCTGGGCGAAATCATCGCCGGCCTTGGCCTGATCCTGCCCACCCTGTTCACCCTCCACCTCGCGCTATTCGCGGTCTTCCTCGGGGCCCAGATCGTCCGCACCACCTTCGAGGAGCGGATCCTGCGCAGCACCTACCCCCAGTACGAGACCTACGCGGCCCACACCCGCCGGTTGATTCCCTTCGTCTTCTAGCACGCGCCTGCAAGGCGCTCCCGGCAGCCTCGTTACACCCCTGTTAAATTGGCAAGCCTGGCCCGTTCCGCCGCCCCCGTTCCGCTCCAGCCAGGCTCCGATCGGTGGCTGAGCCGAGCCATGCGCTGGCTCGATCTCCCCCACTTCTTCACCATCGCCATCTTCCTGACGCTGCTGATCGCCGCCATTCAGCCGGTCACCGATCCGGATTTCTGGTGGCACCTCCCGACCGGCAACTGGATCCTCAGCCACCACGCGGTGCCGCGGCACGACCTCTATACCTTCACCGTCAGCAACCACCGGTGGATCACGCACGAGTGGCTCAGCGAGGTCGTGGTGGCGGTGCTCTACGCCGTGGGGCGGTTGCCGCTGGTCAGCCTGGTCTTCGGGGCCATCACGGCCGCCGGCTTTCTGTTCGTCTACCTGGCCATCGACCGGCGCGTGAACTTCGTGATCGCCGGGCTGACCCTCGCCCTCGGCGTGGCAGCCGCCAATCCAATCTGGGGGCCACGCATCCAGATGATCACCTTCGCGCTGAGCGCGCTGACCTATCTTTGGGTCAAGCGCTTTTGCGAGGGGCGAAGCCGCGCCCTCTACCTCCTCCCGGTGGTGATGCTGGTCTGGGTCAATCTCCATGGCGGCTTCGTTCTCGGTTACGGGATCCTGGGGCTGGCGCTGGTGGTGGAGGCGGTCCGATATGTGATCCGGCGACCGGATGCCCTGGCCCTCCCTCGCTTGCGGGCGATGGCCATCGTGCTCGCGGCGTCGATTGCGGTCGCCATCCTCAACCCCAACGGCTGGGACATCTATCTCTATCCCTTCCAAACCGGTGGCAGCCCGGAGCAGCAGCGGTTGATCGTCGAGTGGTTCTCGCCGAACTTCCAGATGTCCCAGATGTGGGCCTTCGAGGCGATGATCTTCCTGACCATCCTTGGACTGGCGCTGTCGCGGCGGATCGAGCCGCGCCAGTTGCTCCTCGTGCTGGTCGGTCTCGGCCTCACTCTGCACTCGGTCCGCAACCTCTCGTTCTTCATGCTGGTCGCGGTCCCGGCGCTGGCGGATTATGCGCAGCAAGCCCGCGAGCGCCTTTCGCTGCGGTGGCCACGGCGCGTGCCGAAGACCACGACGCTGACCTTTGCCGTGAACGTGGTGATGATCGTCCTGGTGGTGGCCATCGTGGCGGTCGCCAGCCTGCCCAGCCTGCTGCAGCGAGTGGACGGCAAGTTGGTGGCGCGCGACTTCCCCATCAAGGCCGCCGACTTCCTGCTGGCGCATCCGCCGCCCGGCCACATGCTCAATGTCTACGGCTGGGGCGGCTACCTGATTTTCCGGCTCCAGGGAAGCACCCCATCACAGCCGGTCTTCATCTTTGGGGACGCGGCGCTCGATGGCGATCAGCTGTTGCGCGACTACGACCATCTGCAGTCGCTGGGAGAGGACCAGGCGCAGCTGCTCGAGCATTACCAGATCAATTGGGTGATCTTCCACTCGAACGATCCGATCATCACCGAGCTGCGGCAGATCCACAGTTCGCCCGGGCAGACCGGCTGGTTTGAGCTGGGCACCTTCGATAAGGCCACCCTGATGATGCGGGACACCCCCGCCAATCGAGCCTACGCCGTGCAGTCCCGGGGATGACGCGCGCCGCGGCGCGCCGCCGTTTCCGCCAGCGCTTGCTGGTGGTCTTCCTGCTGGCGATGCTCATCCCCTACGGCCGCCAGCTCGTGACCTCGTCGACGGTCGGTCAGGACTTCCGCGCCTTCTTCGCGGCCGCTACCGTCGTGGCGCAGCATGGCGACCCCTACAACTGGCCGACCCTGGCCGCCACCGAGTACCGGCTCTACGACGCGCCCCACGGGCTTTTGCCCGGCAACCCGGCCTACTACGAATTCCTGGCCTTTCCCGAAGGACCGTGGCTGGCGTATGCACTGGTGCCGATCACCAATCTCCCCTGGCAGGTCGCCTACGCCCTGTATGCCGTCCTCCTTGGTCTCATTCTCCTAGCGGCATCGTTCTTCACCTTCACGCTGCTGGGGTGGTCTTCTCGGCGGGCCGCGCTCGGCGCGGGATGCACGCTCCTGTGCGCGGTCGGCTTCATCAACCTCTTCATGGGGCAGGTCTCGGTCGTGGTCTTCGGCGCCTTCATCGCCGCCTGGGTGCTCGCTCGCAATGGACAGCCTTTCTTAGCCGGTGCCGTCTTGATGCTGGTCTGGCTGAAGCCGAACATCGGGCTGCCGCTCCCGCTAGTGCTCGCCGTGCTTGAACCTGCGGTGGCGCGCCGCATGATCTCGGGGTTCGTCGTTGCATCGGCCGCCGCCTTCGGCTTGATGGCGGCCGTCATGGGTCTGCATTTTCTCGAGTGGCCGCTACAGGTCCCCCGGATGTGGCAGGCGGTGCAAGGTCTTCAGCCCGACATGGCATCGGTCGAGAGCTTTTTCTATCCCGGGCTCATCGGATGGGCCAAGACCGCGGGCTTGCTGGTCACGTTGCTGGCGGCGGTCGGCTACGGGGTTTGGGCGATTCGTCGCGCTCCCGACGCTCTCACGCGCGGCCTCACGCTGCTGATCCTCTGGCTCTTCGCGCTCCCATTCGTGCAGTCCTACGACCTCGTGCTCTTGCTCCCGGCGATTGCGCTGCTGCTCGGACCGCGGCTCGAGGGCTGGGAGGACCCGCTCGTCGAGCTCGCCGTCTGGGGCTTCGCCGTGATCCCGCTCCTCTATTTCCTCGGCGCGCGGCTCGGCTATTTCAACGGTTTCACCGTGATCCCCTTCTCGTTGCTCGTCATCGCCTGGCATCAGCGGAAGCTGCGGCGGCCGGCCGTGCCGGCGCAGGTCAGGGCGGCATGAACCTTCGACACGTGTACGGGATTCGGCGACTCTACGAGGCGCGTTTTCGCGAGCGGGTACTGCTGATGCTGGTCGTGATCGCCGCCCTCTACTACCTCACCTGGTCGGTGGTGCAATGGGTCACCCTGACCCCGGCTGCGCTTCGCTTCGACTTCGTCAACTATTTCGGAGGCGCTCAGGCGGCGGCGCATGGGACGGACATCTATGCCGATTTCAAGCAGTCCTGGGGAACGCAGTCCTGGGTCGTCGCCTACATCTATCCGCCCTTCTTCGCGCTGCTGCTGGCACCGCTGACCTCGCTCGGACTGGTGGCGGCGGCGCGCATCTGGCTGCTGGTGGTGCACGCGGCGTTCCTGCTCGCGCTCGCCATGATCCTTCGGATCCACCCCGAACTCTCGCGCAGCGGCCGGCGCCTGTTCCTGCTCGCGAGCCTCACCTTCATGCCTGTCTACCTCAACTTGAAGTTCCAGCAGGTGGCGACGGTGTGGCTGCTGCTGCTCACCGCCGCGCTGTGGGCCGGGCTGCGACGCCGTGCCGGGCTGGCCGGGATCTTCATCGCAGCCGCCGCCTCGCTCAAGGTCTCGCCGATCTTCCTCATCCCGCTGTTCGCCCGGTTGGGTCGATGGCGGGTCGCACTGCTGGCCGCGGTCTCGCTGGTGGCCATCACGGTGGTGAGCGTGCTGGCCGCGCCCGGCAGCTGGGACTTCTTCACCGTCGTGCTGCCCCGCATCGGCCTGGGCACAGCGAACTGGGACAACGGATCGATCGACGGATTGGTGAGTCGCATCGTCGAGCTCGATCCGGGTCTCTTTGGTGGTGCGACCCAGACGGTGGCGAAGGTCGCGATCGTCGCCGCCGCCGTGATCGTGATCGGCGTCACACTGTGGATCGCGCGTCCCAAGGGTGAGCAGGCCTGGGCGCTGCGGTTGAGTGTCGCCGCGTTGGTCACGTCGCTGCTGATCGTGAGTAGCGTCACCTGGCAGCATCACCTGGTGACCCTGTTGCTGCCGGTCGCGACCGCGATGGCATGGATCACCGTCCGGCGGCCCGGAGCGCGGTATGGGTGGGCGCTGGCCGCCGCCTACGTCATGTGCTGGGTCGACCGGCGCGCCTTCCCCTTGCCCGCAGATCTCCAGGTGCACACGCCAGGGCAGGCAGCGCTGGTGCTCGCCGGCACCTCGGTCAAGCTGGCCGGCCTCCTGCTCTTATGGCTGCTGCTGCTGCAGATGATGCGACGCGAACAGCGCACGGCGGTTTCGGGCAGAGAACGCCCCGCCGCCGGCGCCATGGCGCAGCCTGCCGCCTGACAACCGGTTCACGCCGCCATCGCCGTCGGATCATCGTGCGCCCGCCGCTGGTAGGCGCGGCTATACCAGGCGACGCCCCCGAGCAGCACCAGCGGCGCCAGCATCACCAGCGGGCTGCCGAGGTCGACCACCAGCGCGAGCGCGACCGCGAGCCAGCCGGGAGCCGGAGTTGGAATTGCCTTCATCCGGTACAGGACGAAGCTGAGCCACGCCGGCACCGTCAGCAGCCCCGCGTCATAGGGCAGCACATGCGGGGAAAAGAGAATGGCGACCGTGCTGGCCAGCGCCGCCAGCCCGATGGCGTGTGCGCGTTCGTGACGGAAGGCCGCGACCAGCAGGGCCACCAGGGCGAGCGCCCAGAGGCTGAAGCCCAGCAGCGTGGGAAGGCGACCGGGCAGCAAGGGCGACACGGTGCCGATCAGACTCTCGTTGTAGCGGACCACGCCCTGTCCCGCGTCCAGCGCGCTCCAGACCATCGCGGACATCCCGTTGACCCCGCCCGCCAGCAGTGGACTGAGGCCGACCGCCACCGCACCCAGCACGGCTGCCGTCAACGTGCGCCAGTGCCGCTGGGCGGCGAACAGGATCAAGTAGGCGGGCAGGTACTGCGGCTTGAGCCCAAGCAGCATCGCGCCAGCCGCGGCCAGCCACCATTCATCACGACGCCAGGCGCCGATCAGGAGGACGGCTCCCAGTAGCAGCAGCCCGCTCGATTGCCCTTCGCTGAACAGCGCCCAGGTCGCGGGGACTGCGAGCAGCGCGGCAATCGCCAGCGGCAGCGAGCGTCGTCCGAGGGGCAGCCAGCGCGCCAACAACATCAGCGCGAGCACCAGCAGGCATAGGGTCACGACCTGCCAGAGATGGAAGGCAAGCTCCAGGGGAAGAAACGTGAGCGGCACCCACGGCAGCGCCAGGGCGAGCGGCGCATCGAATGGCAGACGGGGATCGATGGCGTGATCCGAGAGCCGCAACATGAGTGGGCCGAGCTCGTCGCGTTGATAGATCGCGGCAGGACGACCCTCACGGATCAACAAGGCCGCCGAGTAATTGATGGTGAAGTCGGCGCTGCGCCGCGCCAGGCTCGATTGATGACCGACCACGACCAGCCCGGCAACGATGAAGGCGGCGACCACGGCGAGCGTCAGTCGCTGCCAGCGCGCCCGCATTAGCGCACCACCTCGAAGAGGGCGGCCGACCCCTGGCTGTCGATCAGGCGCAGCGGCGGATCATGACTCAACCGGTCGCGGAAGTGCGCGCTCGTCGTCAGCACGTAGCCAATGTTGCTGACTCGAAGGAATTCGGCGCGCTCGGCCGCGCTCCAGCTATCGAAGAAGGCGAGCACCTCCGCCGACTTGCGGGCGGCGTCGATCGTCATGTCGGGATGCCCGTCGAAAGCCCGCGCGTCGGTCTGCGCCGGCACGAAAATGCCGTCGAGATAGGTGGTGAGCACGATGTCACGGCGGGACACCTGGGGCGCCAGCCGGTTGAGCAGCGTTGCCTCATCGGCACTTTCATACTCGGCATAGGGATCGAGCCGGAAAGCCGCGATCCAGTAGGGCTGGGCCAGGCTGAAGAGGCCGAAGAGACTCGAAGCCGCCAGCGTAACCAGCAGGACTCGACGGCGCCACCGCCGTCGCCGCACCAGCCGGAGCAGCGCCAGCAGACCGGGTGCGGCACACAGGCCAAACGGCACCGAGCTGGCCATGAAGCTGCGACCGAGCGCGCCGCTGATGCCTGGGGCGAACATGAACAGCGTCATCCCGGCGATCCAGAGCGCGGGCAGGAGGAGGTCGCCGCGCAGTCGACGGCGCCAGAGGGCGACCACGATCAAGCTGCTGGCGACCAGGTGTGAGAGCACCAGGAAGCCGAACGGGTCGCCGACGTCGAGCGCCGGCCGGATGACGCCCAGGGCGGCGGGCGACGTCCGCCAGACCCACGCCAGATAGCCCAGGTACGGCAGTTGGATCAGGGACGACACGATGGCCAACCAGAAGGCGCGGCGGTGACGCCGGATCAGTGACCACGAACCGATGGCCGCGACGGTCAGCAACGCCAGTTGCGGATAGATCAGCTGCAGTCCGATGACCGCCAGCAGGCCGCTCGCGGGGAGCCAGCGTTCGGCTCGGCGGCGCATCCGCAGCGCCACCACCATCACCCAGCACATCAACGCCAGTGCCCACGGCAGGTGCGGCGCCATCGATATCAGATCCGCGACGCTGGTTCCGGGCGAGGTCATCTCGGTGGCGTGCGTGGTCCAGGGACCGAGATGAAGGTCGCGCGGCAGCAGCGCGCCGACACCGCCCCCCAGAGCACAGAGCACGAAGGCCCATCGGCGCAGAAACCGCGGCCGGAAGAGCTCAGCGACCAGCAGCCAGAGCGCGACCAGCAAGGCGGCCGCGGCCGCGACCCGTGCGGCGTGATAGAGCCAGGGACCGGCGGCCCAGCCCGCAAGGTGCGCCGGCCACAGATACCAGGGATAGAGGAGGATGCCGGGCACCGAATCCGAGGTAAACGCGGGATGGAAGAGCCAGGCGCCGTGCCAGCCGTCGCGCCACATCGCCTGGTAGACGAAGGCATCGCGAGCGATGACCACATAGCCGCTGAAGACGCTGGACGGCGGGGTGGCGACGGCAGCCACCACGATCGGCGGCACCGTCAAAAGGCATACCGTGGCGATGACAAACGCCGGCCAGCGCCAGCCGACCCTGCGCGAGCGCGGCTGCGGCCGGGCCGATCCCGGTTCCCAGGTCTGGCGGGCGAGCGCCATCAGGCGGCGAGACGCACGGCCTGCCTGGCCGGCGCCGCAACGACGCGCCGGTCACCCAAGGGCCGGACGCAGAGCAGGAGCGCGATGATGACCGCCACGTAGTTGTCGTTGAAGAAGCGCGCGAAGAAGGTGAACGCCAGCAGCGATAAGACGTAACCCGCCATCCAGCGACCGAGCGACGGGCGGCGGAGGAAGGCGCGCGCGGTCATCCACAACACCGGCGCCAGGGCGAGCAGCTGAAAGACGCCGAAGGGCACGCTGTCGGTGCGGTTGGCGACGAGATGCACTCGGTACAGAAATTCGCCGAAGCCGTAGCCGACGATGGGATAGGCGTCGCGGACGCCGCCACTGGTGTAGAGGACGATATCGGTCCAGAAGGCCGCGGGGTTCGCGAACAGGAACGGGACGATGGTGACCACGAGCGGCAAGGCGAGCGCCGCCAGGCTGAGCGCGACCTCGGGTCGGGACGGTCGGGCACGCCAGCGGATGACGAGGACCAGCAACAGAAACGGAACGGCCAGCATCGCGAACGGTTTGAGCGCGATGGCGATCCCCAGCGCGAGAGCGGCCGGGATCGGATGCCCGCGCGACAGCAGTGCGAGACCCAGCAGGAGAAGCGCCAGGAACTCCATGTCGGTGCGTCCCGACCAGAGGTAGAGCGTGACCAGCGGGCTGACGAAGAGGGCCGTGATGACCATGAAGCGACGGTCGGGTGCCATCGGCAAGGCCAGGATCGCGAGCAGACCGATCAGACTGAACCCGATCAGCACCATGCGGTAATCGAACGGCAGCCCGAGTGCGTGGGTGAGGACGCGGAAGGGCACCCCGATCAGGACGGTCAAGGGGAAATACGCCAGGTGGTGCAGTGCCGGGTTGGGACCCGCGGTAACCTCCCAGGAAATCCTGGCCATCGGCGTGTTCGACCAGTCGACGCCGTAAATCGGCTGTCCATTCAGGAGACGGTCGATGGCAGACTCGATCTGGAGCAGGCCATCGTGCTCCATCGTCAGGCCGACCCGCGTCCGCTCGACCACGGCGTTGAGGGTCGGTCCGATTGCTGTCAACGCGCCCAGGGCAGCGACCGCACCGAGCTTGAGTCGCCAGCGATCGTCGATAAAGACGAGGGCCCCGAGCAGCGCCACGACGCCCGCGGTAGCGGCGGCGGCGACCCACACGCCCACGTGATCACGCAGCGTCCATAGCAGCAAGACCTGCAATCCCCCGAGCACGGCGAGGTAGGCAAACGGGGTGGTCAACCGGGCGGCGACCCGGGTCAGCGAGGCCCTTGGTCTGCCGGCCGGCGGCAGATCGCCAGCCATGACGACGGTGTAACGCCGAGTGTGAGGAACCCCTTCTCCCGGTCGTTATAGCTGCGCAGTGTCGACCCCCCGCTCCGCGGCCCGGGCAACCCCGGCCTCAACCGCCGCTGGTCGAGTTCGCCCCGCCGTCGTTGCCCAGGCCGTCCTGGTCGGGGTCGCGGTCGTCATCTACGTCCTGGTCCTCACCCAGGGCGGCTCCCACCAGGACTTCGGCGTCTACCTGGCCGCGGCCCGCGACATCCTGCACGGCCAGCCCCTCTACGCGGCCTTCCTCCATCATCCCTTTCCCGACGCGACGCTCCGCCCCGCCTACATCTATCCGCCAAGCTTCGCGCTGCTCGTCGCGCCCCTCGGCCTGCTCCCTGACGGCGTCGCCGCCACGGCCTGGATGGCGGTCGAGCAAGCGTCGCTCGCGGTCGCCGTTCTCATCGTGGTGCGCTGGCTGCGGCCAACCCGCTGGGCGGTCGCCGCGTTGCTTTTTTCGACGTTGACCTTTTATCCGCTCTGGGTCGACGTGGTGCAGGGGCAGGCGAACCTGCTCGTGCTCCTGCTGGTCACGATCGGGGTCGTGGGTGTCCTTCGGAGCCGACCGGTTTTCGGCGCCGCGATCGGGGCGGCGGCGGCGCTGAAGTTAACGCCGCTCATCCTGGTCGTCTGGCTATTGCTCGATCGCCGCTATCGCGCCGCCGCTTTCGTGCTCGGTGGATTCGCGGCCCTCACCGGCCTCGGCTTCCTGCTCCGATTCCAGGACTCGCTCACCTACTTCGGCCAGGTTCTGCCGGCTCTCGCCGGGGGAACGGCCTTTTATGGCAACCAATCGCTGGCGGGCGTGCTCGATCGGACGGTGAGCTCGAACCCCTATACCCAGCCCTGGATCGCGCTGTCGTGGGGGTCGATGCTGCTGATCGCCGTCGCCGCCATCCTGGTCGGCTGGTGGTGGTGGCAGACGCGGGAGCAGACCGCGCTCGTTCGCGGCGTCGCGTTCATCCCCATGATCCCGCTGCTCTCCTCGGTGACCTGGACCCATCACCTCGTGATCGTCCTTCCGGTGATCTGGTTCGGCATGATCGCGCTCGCGGAGCGTGAATGGCCCGCACTCCCGACCGCGGCGCTCTCCGGGATCCTGCTGCTCTTCAGCGTTGTTTCCCGGTTGCCTGCGGGTCCCGCGTTCGGGCAGACCGGTTTCCGCGCGGCGCAGACGATGGACCCGCTGGTGTTCCTTGGGGCCAACACGCTCTTCTTTACGACCGTGATCCTGTTCCTCAGTGCGCCATGGCTGCTGCGCGCCCGCTAGCCCGGCCGGCGCCGGCGCCCGCCCCGCGAGCGCGGCGCATCCGCTTCGCCCTGGTCTTCGCGGCGGTGGTCGCCGGCCTCTCGCTCCTCCCCTACCTGCTGGCTTATCTCTGGACCCCGCCGGGTCACCACTTCGCCGGCTTCTTCTTCATCGCCGACGATGCCACCACCTACCTCGCCAAGATGCGCGAGGGCGCGGCTGGATCCTGGCTCTGGAATGACCCCTATACCAGCGAGCCGCATGGGGGTGTGTTCCTCTTTGGCTTCTACCTGCTGTTCGGCCACCTGGCGGCGCTGTTGCATCTGCCCTTGATCGCCACCTATCATCTGGCCGGGATCTCGGGCGCCATCGTCCTCGTCCTCGCCGCCGAGCGCCTCTGCCGCCGGCTGCTCCCGCCGGAACGAGTAAACCTGGGGTTGGTCCTGGTCGTCCTCGGCTCCGGCGCCGGTTTCCTGGCGCAAGCCGCCGGGAACCCCGCGATTTTCGGGAGCCAGGTCGAAGCCCTCGACCTGCACCTTCCCGAGCTGAGCGGCTGGTACTCGATCCTCGCCATCCCACATTTCGCCTGGGCGACGGCACTGATCATCGTCGCCTTGCTCGGCCTGCTCGAGATCATGGAGGCACCCGGTTGGCGGCCGCTAGCCCTGACGGCGGTGTCGCTGATCGCCTTGACCGCCATTCACCCGCAGATGATCCCGGTGCTCGCCGTTATCTGGGTCGCCTACCGCGGCGTGTTGTTGCTCTGGGGACTGCGTCCGTCGTGGCGTGCGCTCGCGACCGAGGCCGCGGCCTTTGCCGCCACGCTCCCACTGCTGACCTACAACGCCTGGATCCTCTTCCGCGATCCGACCATCGCGGAGTGGGCGCGCCAGTGGCGACACCAGGCGCCCGGGCCGGTGAGCCTGGCGGTGAGCCTCGGTCTGCCGCTGGTCCTCGCCATCGTCGGCATGTCGGTAGCCTGGCGGCGCCGCGACCGGGGACTCGCGCTGATGCTGGTCTGGCCGCCGCTGGTGACGGCAATGCTCTACCTGCCGAACCTGGCCAATATCCAGCGCCGGCTGCTGGACGCGGTCTACGTGCCGATCGGCATTCTGGCGGCGGTCGGACTGGCGAGCCTGACCGCTCGTCTGCGTCGCGCTCGGGCACGGCGCCTCCAGGTGGTCCTCGTGACCGTGTGCTGCTTCTCGTCCGCGATCGTGCTGGCGATCGCCTTGCGATTTGCGTCGGGCGCCTTCGCCGAGGCCTACGTCAACGACGACGCCTGGCAGGCCATGCAGTGGCTCTCGGCACATCACCAGCCTGACGACCGCGCCCTTTCCGCCCCTGCGGCCGGCCAGCTACTCCCAGCCTGGGCTGGTGTCCCGGTGTACGTTGGCCACTACAGCGAGACCCTCGACTACTTCCAGAAGATCCGCAACGTCTCGGCCATCCTTCGCCCCGCTGAGCCGGACGCGGCGGTGCAGGATTTTCTCGCTGCCAACCATCTGACGCTGCTCTACTGGGGACCCGATGAGGCAGCGACCGGCTTCCACCCGGATGATCATTCCTATTTCCACCTGGTCTATCGACACGGGGCGGTCACCGTCTACCGGGTGGCCGCGAGCTAACCAAGGATGGCTCTGCCCCAACCTGCGCCAGCATCCGGGCGCCGACCGGCTCAACACCTGAGGTTGTCGCCGGCGGTCAGCGCCCAGGCGATGTCGGTCGTCCTGTTTTTCGCCCTGGCCACGCTGCGTTTCATGGTCGCGCCGCTCGATCGCTACGACGAAGGCGTCACGCTCACCAAGGCGGCGCTCACCGCGGCCGGCCAGATTCCTTTTCGAGACTACTGGATCACCTACGGCCCGCTCGACACCTACATCCTGGCCGCTGCCTTCAAAACCGTCGCGGTCAATGTCATGGTCGAACGCGCGCTCGGGATCGTTGTGCTCGCCCTGCTGGCGATCGTCGCCTACGCCGTGACCGGCCGGCTCGGGCTGCGGGGCGGGATCCGTCTTCTGCTCACCGGACTCATCAGTGTGGTGCCGATCTCGGTGCCGGCATTCAACTCCGCCTTTCTCGCCAACCTGGTCGGCGTAACGGCGGTGCTGGCGTTCCTCTATAGCCTCGATCGCGACCAGCGGCGATGGCCGCTCCTCACCGGCGCCCTGATCGGCCTGGCGTCGTTCTCCCGTCCCGAATTCGCCCTCGCCCTTGGGATTGGGCTGCTCGCCGGGTACGTGGCAACCGGCCTCGATGGGCACGCCCTTCGCGCCCGGGTCGTGCCGTACCTGTTGAGTGCGGTCGGGGTCGCGACCGGACTATGGGGCGTGACCGTCCTGATAGCCGGGACTTCACCTGTTTGGTTCGACCTCGTCACCTATGCGACCAGCCTCTATCCGCAAGCTCGGCGCATTCCGTTCGGCCGGGGCGACGAGGCAGCCGTCGTGATCGTGCTTGGCATGGCGTTCGCGGCGATCTGGGTGTGGGGGCTGGTCCGCGCCTACGGCCAGCGGTCATCCGTTGAGGAGCGCGCCCGCGTGATTGCGCTGCTGGTCAGCGGCGTGCTGCTCTTCACCTGGGTCCGCACCCGGGCCGATGGCATCCACGCGATGGATGCCTGGCCGGTGAGCGCGATCCTGCTGGCGCTGCTGCTCGAACGGCGAAGCCTGAGGTCAACCCCTCCGCGCCCCATGGTCCAGGCCCTGGTACCGGTGGTGGGCATCCTGATGTTGAGCGTGGCGGCGGGTGGGCTCGTGTACCGCGACCTGTCGCAGCCGCACGCGGCGGCCGGCGTCCCACGCAGCGGACTCAGCGGCGAGCGTGCGTGGATGCCAACCACGGAGCTGGCCGAGGTGATTCGCGACATCGACGCCTTGACTCCGGAGGGCGACCCGATCTGGGTCGGGCTCCGACGCAACGACCTGGTCACCTTCAACGACACCACCCTCTACTTTCTGAGTGCTCGCAACCCCGGGACGGTCTACTACGAGGCCTTACCCGGACTGACCAACACCGAGTCGGGCGGGCGCACCATCGCCTGCCAGCTCGCGCGTGCGGGGGTCGCCCTCGCGGTCCTCGGCCCCACCAGCGCCGGCGAACCCTGGAACCTCAGCTCGGTCCCGGGATCACCCTTTCTCGACCAGTGGCTGGCGGCGCGCACCATCACTCGATCGCAGGTCGGCCCCTATCAGCTCCTCAGGCTGACGCCCGGTCTGCATCCTGACGACCGATGCCCTTAGTGGGGTGCTTGCGCACCCGCCCCGGGATGGCGAGCAGCTCGAGGAACATCATCGCCGAGTGCCGGATCGGATGCACGCGGCTCTGTCGCGAATTGATCCAGCGGGTCGGCACCTCGACGATTCGGTAGCCGGCGCGCTGGGCGCGGTAGAGCACCTCGACGTCGAAACCGAAGCCGCGGGTCTGCAGCGCCGGGAAGACCCGCTCCGCGACCTCCGCGGTGAACGCCTTGAAGCCGCACTGCGTATCGTGGACACCGCCGAGCACGAAGATCCGAACCAGCCGGTTGAAGATCTTGCCCATCGTCTCCCGATACCAGGGCTGGTGCAGCTCGACCATCGAATCCTTGAGTCCCCGGGATGCGATGGCGACGCCCGCGCCACTGCGCAGCGGTCGCAACAGCTTCTCTATGTCCTCGATGGGAACGCTGAGGTCGGCATCGCTGAAGATCCGATATCGACCGCGCGCCTGCGCCATGCCACGCTGCACGGCCGCACCCTTCCCGGCGTTGCGACCGGCCGCCACCAGTTGCAGTTGCGGCCAGCTGGCCGAGTGCTGCCGCACCACCTCGGCGGTGGCATCCCGGCTGCCGTCGTCGACCACGATCACCTCGGCGCTGAGGCCCGAGCTCTTGAGGAAACCCTCGACCCGGTCGAGTGTGGCGGGGAGCCGCCGTGCCTCGTTGAAGGCCGGGATGATGATCGAGATCTCGGGGTTCACGCCGCCTTCTCCACCTTCCGCATCTCGGCCTTGAAGGCGAGCAGCTCGCTGAAGGCCCGCATCACGACCCGCAGGTTGGCCCCGGTCTGGCGGCCGGAGGTTCGGGGGTAATGCTGGATCGGCACCTCCACCACACGCGCGTGCAACTGTCGCGCCAGCACGAAGATCTCGGTGTTGATCAAGGCGCCCTCGGAGTGCAGCTCCATGCGTTCCAGCAGCTCGCGGCGCATCAGCTTGAAGGCGCAATTCACATCCCGAGCCAGGCGGCCAAACAGGATGGTCACCAGCGTGAAAAATGCCCAGGCGTTGAGCCGCCGGGCCAGCGGATCGCGGCGCTGCTTGCGATAACCGGCGACGATGTCGGTATCGGCCGCGCGGGCCAGCAGCGACGCGACGTCGGCCGGATCGAACTGGTTGTCGGCATCCATCAGGAAGACCCAGGGATAGAGGGCCGCGGCAAAGCCCGACCGCAGCGCGGCGCCGTAGCCGCGGTTGACAGGGTGGCGGACGACCCGCAGGCTGGGATGGGTCGACTTGAGCCGATCCAGCACCGCGGCCGTTCCGTCCCGGCTTCCGTCGTCGACGACGATCACCTCGAAAGCCCGAGCCTGGGCCGCGAGGGCGGCGGCCATCCGCCCGACGGATTGCTCCAGGTTGGCCTCTTCATTGAACGCGGGCAGCACGGCGCTGATCTCGACCGTTAACGCCCGGCTCATGGTTCGAAGCCTACTCGGGTGAAGACGGTGGCCACCGGATCCTGCCGCAGGACTTGCCAGCCTGGGTCTTGTCGAAGAATGCCGGTGAGCGGATGGGCGTTGGGCAGGATGATGGCATCAGGATGCGCCTGGGCGATCACGTCGCGCCAGGCCGGCGTCAGGTAACTGACCTGAAGGTAGCGGCTGAAGATCTGCGACCCGTAGACCTCGACCCGGCCATCGATGAAGACCCGCCCCCCGCCAGGAAACAGGCGCCAGACCAGGTAGCCGCCGTAGTCGTAGTAGTTGAAGACCCGCACCGGCCGGCCGAGCGCCTCCAGGGCATCGGTCGGCCCGACCGGGAAAGCGACGCTGATCGCCTCCGCCTGCCGCCCCGGCTGCAGGCTGGGGAGCGCCCGATAGCCCACCATACCGGCGCCGACCACGACCAGCAGAGCGAGGTTGATGGCGCCCAGGACGAGTCCGGGGCTGGCCGGCCGCGAGGGCGCCCACCGGAAAGCGGCCTGCGCCGCAGGCCGGTCGTGCACCGGTGGCAGCACGGTCGCCAACAGTCCCAGCAGCGCCTGGGCACAACGGCCCATCAGGGGCGCGGCCCCCAGCACGAACAGTGGCACGTGCCGCTGGGAGGCGAGCGCGAGGTAGAGGAGCGCGAAGGCGATCAACCACTCGCTGCTGCGGGCCCGCACCCGGCCGGTCGCCAGCCCGACGAGCAGCAGGAAGACCAGCCCCTCGAACATCATGCCCGCCATCGAATGGAAATCCGGCGAAGCCCATTCCTGGATGTTGTTCTGGATCAAGGGCGAGGTCAGCGTCCCCAGCGAAAAGAGGACGGTTTGAATGCCGAATGGATTGACGAACGCCAGCCCGAAGCCGGCGACGATCCCCCAAGCGAGGGCCGCCAGGCGACGCCTCGGCATCGCCTCCGGGCGCGATCGCCAGCTGTCGAAGGCTTCGCCGGCGAGGAACAGCAGGCTGATGATGACCCCCACCACGAAGGCGGAGTGCAGGTTCGCCCACAACCAGATGAAGGGGGGCAATAGCAACGCGGAGAGCCGGCCGGCGCGGTAGCGGAACAGGCCGAGCAGCAGCAGGCCGCAGAAGAGGACGTTGAGGAGCTGGGGCCGAGCCCCCCAGGCGGTCGAGCCGGCCAGGGCACCGACCAGGGTCAGGGCCGCGGCCGCACTCGCCGCCAATCCGGTGTGGCGCAGCAGCAGATAGAGACAGACGGCGGACGCGGTCACGACGCCGGCGAAGATGGCGACCATCAGGCTCAACCCGCCGAGCTGATAGAGCACATACATGCCAAGGTCGGCGAGCCATTCGTGCATCACCCAGGGTTGGCCGGCGGCGCTGAACGAGTAGACATCGGCGTGCGGGATCGACCCGGTTGCGAGCATCAGCCGGCCATTGGCCAGGTGCCACCACAGATCGGGGTCGAGCGGCGGCACCGCCGCCAGGCTGAAGACAGCCGCAAACAGCAGCCCGCGGAGTGCGACCGTGCTGGTGACGCGGCGAAGCCAGGCGGCGATCACGGTCAGGAGAGTAACGGCCCGGTCACGGACTTCCTTCGTCGGGACGGTCGCGCCGGCCCTGTACCAGGACGCGCACCACGAAGCGTGGTAACGCCAGCATCCGGCGCCAGCGCCAGGGCTGGCGGGCGAGCCGGTGGAGCCATTCGAGCCCGTGCTCGCGCATCCAGCGGGGCGCCCGCCGGGCCCGGCCCGAGATGAAGTCGAACGCACCCCCCACGCCCATCCCGACGATCGCGCCCGACCGCTCCAGGTTGCGCGCCAACCAGGCCTCCTCGCTGGCGGCGCCATAAGCCAGGAGCAGGACCTGGGCCCCGCTCGAGCGCACCGCTTCCGCGGTGACAGCGTCGGACCCAGGGTCGGGCGACCCTGACTGCGCGCCAGACAGGACGAATCCGGGGTAGGCCTCGCGGAGTACCCTACCGGCCGCCTCGGCCACCCCCGGCCCGCCACCCAGGAAGAAGAACCGCCAGCCGGCGTCGGCACCGCGAGCCGCCAGGGCCCGGACGAAGTCGACACCCGCGACCCGTCCCGGCAGTGCATGTCCGAGCCGGCGCGCCGCCCAGAGCACCCCGGCACCGTCGGCCAGCGCCAGGTCGGCGCGGCGCAGCACGGCCGCGAACGCGGGGTCGCGGCCAGCGTGCATGATCCGCTCCGGGTTGACGCTGATCACCAGCCGTGGTCGCCCGTCCGCGATGGCACGGGCCACCCAGTCGACGGCCTCCGCCTCGGTCAGGGCATCAACCGGCACCCCGAGGAGCGTGAAGCGCGTCACGCGGCGAGCGCCTGCCGGTAGACCTCCGCGGTCTCGCGACCGAGCCGCTCGACGCTGAACGCCTTCGATCGGGTCAGTCCGGCATCCCGCAGGCGCCCTTGTTCTGCATCGAAGCGAAGCAGCCGCTCCATCGCCTGCGTCAGCTCCTCCACGCTCTCGGTGCGCAGCACCACGCCCGCATCGTCGACCAGCTCGGCGAGCGCGCCGGTGGAGGAGACGATCACCGGCGCGCCGCACGACATGGCTTCCAGCACCGGCAGGCCAAAGCCTTCATAGCGTGACGGGTACACGAAGATCGAGGCGCCGCTGTAGATCGCCGGCAGCATCTCGCGCGGGACATAGTCCAGCCCGATGACGTGGCCGCGCGGTCCTGGCGTGCGCAGCTCGCGGGCGAGCCGCTCGGCTCCCCGGTTGATCCGGCCGACAAAGACGAGCGCCGAGTCATCGGTGAGGTCGCGGGGAAGCAGCTCGTACGCGGCTCGCAGCCGTCGCAGGTCCTTGCGCGGATCGATGGTTCCGACGTAGAGGACATAGTGCTCGGGGAGCCCGAAGCGTTTTCGTACTTCAGCCACCTCGGTCGACGGCCGTGGGATGAAGATCGGATCGGCGGCGAGCGGGACGTAGGCCACGCGCTCCGGCGCGATATGGTACAGATCGATGAGCTCGCGGCGAACAGCGTGCGAAGAGACCATGACACGCCGCGCCTTGCGAATACTCCGTGGGCCGAGCATCCCGAAGTACCAGCGGGCGCGCGGATGCATGTCCTCAGGGCGGATCCGATAAGCGAGGTCGGGCACCGTCAGCGCCAGCGGGACCGCACTGAGCACCGGCGCCACTCCTATGACCGAGTGCAGCAGGTGGAGCGCGCGTGGAGAGGCCCCGAAGCGCCATGGGAGGGCCCATTGTTCTCGTCCCAGCCGAAGCCCCCGCGGGACGCGAGGAAAGGGGACGATTTGGTGCCCGTCGGCCGCGTCGCCGAGGTCGGCGATCACGTCGGACGGCACCAGCACATCGACCGACGCACCCACTTTGTGCAGCCCGCGGAGGATGTGGAGCGCATGATGCTCGAGTCCGGTGAATGGCTTCGCCGCAAACAGCAAATCAACCGCGATGCCATCCGGTACAGCATTGCTGCTCAACACTGCCGCAAGTTAGCAGAACAGCGAGCCCGCAGGGCGAGCCGGCCTTTCGGCCGTAACGAAGTCAATGTGCAACCGACATTGCGCGGGAGCGGCGACGCGCCGTGATTGTGGGGATTGATGGCACACCTGCGATTCGCCGCGTGGCGACGGGAACAGAAGTCTATGCGCGCAGCATCATCGAGGCGCTCGCGGCATCGCGTGAAGCGCATACGATGCGTGTCTACGCGAACGCGATCGACGCGCCTGCCTGGCTGCCGGCCGGTGTCGAGTGGCGCGGCATTCCGTTTCCCCGGCTATGGACCCATTGGCGGTTACGGCAAGCGCTCCGTCGCGAGCGGCCCGACGTGACATTCATCCCGAGCCATGTTTTGCCCTTCGCGCTCGGCCTGACATCGGTGGTAACGATCCACGACGTCGGTCACCGTCGCGAGCCGCACGCCTACTCGCGCACCGCACGCTGGTACCTCGAAGCCACGACGCGGTACGCGGCGCGCCGCGCCAGCCGCCTGATCGCCGTGTCCAAGTCGACAGCCGATGACCTGGTCCGTTTCTACAACGTGCCGGGTGGGCGCATCAGCGTGGTGCATTCCGGCGTCGACCCGCGCATGCGGCCGCAGGACCCGTCCCGAGTCGGCGAGGTGCTGGAGCGGCTTCGGATCGGCGGTGCCTACTTTCTCTATATCGGCCGCAACCACCCGCGCAAGAACCTGAGCATGCTGCGCCGAGCCTTCGACGAGGCGCGACGCCGCGGACTGCAGGCGGAGCTGGTTCTGGCAGGACCGGGCCACGACGACGCGTCGGCGGGGGCGGTGCGGACATTGCCGTACGTGCCGCCCGATGACCTGCCCGCGCTCTACGCCGGCGCGATCGCTCTCACCTTGCCCTCTCGATTCGAAGGCTTTGGGTTTCCCGCCCTGGAAGCGATGCGCTGTGGCACGGCGGTAATCGCATCGACCGCGGGCGCGTTGCCGGAAATCATCGGTACCGCCGGCATCCTGTTGAGCCCCGACGATGCGGGTGCCTGGAGCCAGGCCATGTTGGAACTGGCGCGCGATCCCGCCCTGCAGCGTCGCTTGATCGCCGCGGGCGCCACCCGCAGCGCCGACTTCACCTGGGAGGCTGCCGCCGCCAGGACCTGGGGGGTGCTGGAGCGGGTCGCGCGCAAGGGTCAGCCGCTGACGATCGACTCGTAGACGGCGCGATGCCCGGCGGCGCTCGAGGACCACGTGTAAAGGGCCGCGCGCGCCCGCCCCGCCGCGACCTGGCGCTCGCGGAGTGCACCGTCGGTCAGCAAGCGGAGGAGATTTCCCGCCAGCGCTTCGTCGTCAGCGGGCGCGCAGAACAGCGCGGCATCGCCGGCGACCTCGGGAATGGCGCCGGCATTCGACGCGACCACCGGCGTTCCGGCCGCGAGGGCCTCGAGCACCGGCAACCCGAATCCCTCGTCCAGCGAGGGAAACAGAACCGCCTGCGCCATCTGGTAGAGGCCGGGCAACTCCGGCATCCCCGCGTAGCCCACGAATCGCACCCACTGGTCCAGGTCGAGACGGCGCACGGTGTCGACCACGTCGTCGTATTTCCAGCCGAACCGGCCGACCACGAGCAGCGGTATCCGCTGTTGCGGAGGGATGCGGGCCAGGGCACGAAGGCTGGTGACATAGTTCTTGCGCGGCTGCACCGTGCCCACCTGCAGCAGGTAGCGATCCGGGAGCCCGTAGCGCGTACTCAGCTCGGCTCGAACCTCGTTCGAGACCGGCAGGCTGAACTCGGTCTCGACCCCATGCGGGATCACGCGACATCGCTGCGGGTCCACCCGAAAGTGGCGCACCACGGCCCGTTGGGTCGCCGTCGAGGGGCAGATGATGGCGCGAGCGCGCCGGATCGACTGCGGAACGACGACCCTGGTCGCGAACCACTGTCCCGCGGGAAACCATTCCGGGTGGTCGTAGATGGCGAGATCGTGAATCGTGACCACGCCGGGCAGGCCCGCCTCGAACAAGGGCAACGAATTCGCCGGACCATGGACGAGTTGCGCACGGTCGGCGCGCATGCGCAGCGGCATGACAATGTGCGGCCCGAGCACGCGAGGCCCGCGGCCCGGATAGAGGGTCAGGTCGATGGCGTCACTCTCGCGGAAGGCCCCGATCAGGGCCTGGATGTAGCGGCCGACGCCGGTCGCGTCGCCCTCGCCCAGCGCCCGCGTGTCCATCGCCACCCGGAGTGCTTTCCGGCCGGAGCCAGCTGGATCAGGCGTAGGTATCGATCCGCGCCTGCTTCGAGAGGGCCTCCAGTACTGGCCGGGCGGGGAAGCGTTCATAATCGTCGGTCCACAAGGTCACAACGCGATCGCCGATCGGCGGGATGTCGGGCTTGCGGGCGGTGGTAAGCACCAGGGCGCCGGCGGCCGCCGCGACGTGGAGCGCATCGCCGTCGTGTCCGACCACGCCAAGGCTGAGCTCGCTGAGGACGGCGACCTCGTCGACCGTCATGTCGGCGAGCTTGAGTGTCAGGGTCGGCTTGGCGATGCCGGCCCGCGTCTCGCGCACGGCCTGCTGATCGCCGGCGCCGCTCAGGATCACGATGCGGTCCGCCGTCGATTGGTTGGCCACCACGGCAAAGCGTTCCGCCGGCCAGGTCGGCGCCCGCCGCTCGGCTGACCATCCGCCGCCACCGGGGATCAGGATCAGCGGGCGGTGACCGCCGCCGATGAAGGCCGGCCAGCGCGCCATGGCTTGCGTCCGGACGGCCTCCGGCGGCCGCAGGCTGGGGGGATCACCCGGCGCCAGCAACGGCCGCTGGCTGGCGACCGCCGCCAGGCGCCAGTTGGCCTCGACCGGATGCAGATCCTTGGTCGTCCCCGTCCGCTCGGTCGCTACCCAATCGTGGGGGCCAGGCGCCACCAGACGGCGTGGCACGGCGGCGAAGTAGGCGAGCACCAGGTGCAGGTAGTGGGCCGGGTAGGGAATGACCACGGTCCCAACCGCACCCGCCCGCAATCGCCGAAAGACACGCACGAGTTCCGCTGGCGAATCATTGAAGACGGAAGCGCGACCAATCGATGGGATTCCGAGCACGATCCCGATAGCGTCCGCCGAGACGAACACGGTCGCGCCCTCGCAGGCGCGAAGGACCGATTGCCCCATCAGTGCCTCCCGCACACCGCCACCAAGCAGAATCACCACGTCGGATGAGGGGCGCCGTTCTTGACTCATGTGATGTAGTGCTGTCCTCGGCGCACCACTTGCATGTTGTCGAGCGCCATTCCAGTTCCGACGGCCACACAGCTCTGCGGATCACGCGCCACCCGGGCGGGAATTTGGACGCGGGCCGTTAGAAACTCGGCCATCCCCGGCAGCTGGGCGCCGCCTCCGGAGAGCACGAGACCGTTGCGGTTGACGGCGGCGCGCCGCGACTCGGGGACCTGGGCGAGCAGGCGTTGCAGGCCGGCAACGATCGCCTCGAGCGGCTCACGGATCGCCGCCAGAACCTCGCGACTCGATACGCGGAACGGGGCGCGACTCGAGTCGGCGGCGCCGTTGAGCTCGATCGAGGTCTCGTTGGCTGGGGTGATCGCCGACCCAACCTCGAGCTTGAGGCGCTCGGCATCGCCCGGCTTGAGCTGCGTGCCACGGGTCCGTGCGATGGACGCCTCGATGGCCCGGTCGAGGGCCTCGCCGCCGATCGGGATCGTCTCCATGGCAATGATTTCGCCGAGCGCGATCACCGCCATCTCGGTTGAGCCGGCACCGAGGTTGACCACGACGATGCCGTCGGTGCTGGAGACCGCGACCTTCGCCCCGATGGCCGCGGCCATCGGCTTGTCGATCAGGTAGGCCGTCTTGGCGCCGGCCTGCATGGTGGCCTCCAGGACGGCCCGGCGCTCGACGCCGGTGACCATCGGCCCGACCGAGAGCATGACATCGGGCCGGAAAATCCGTTGCCGACCGACGATGCGACCGATCAGGTGCTGGAGCATGGCGCCCGCGACCCCGTAGTCGACCCCATTGCCATCACGAATCAGTCGGACGGTGCGCGCCTTTCCGCCGCGGCCGACGAGCTGGGTGGCGGCCCGTCCGATCGCCAACACGCGCCCGCCCTTGCCGTCGGTCGCCATCAGCGCGGGCTCGTTGACGACGACCCCTTCACCTTTGACGTAGACGAGGACGGTCGAGGTCCCCAGGTCGATGCCAATCTTTTTGGAGAGCACTTGGCCTCAATCCCCTACGACCCTGGAAAGGTCCACGTCGCCCGGGTGGCCGCCGACACGAGCGATGTGCGCACCCAGGCGCTCCAGCTTGGCCACGATGTCCTGATAACCGCGATCGAGATGATAGATGTTGTCGAGCGTCGTCGTGCCGGTGGCACAGAGTGCCGCCACCACCAGCGCCGCCCCCGATCGAATGTCGGGCACGGTGACTGAGGCGCCGTGCAACTGGCTGGGGCCCGCGACCATGGCGCTCCGACCCTCGACGTAAATGTCGGCCCCGAGCTTGCGCAATTCCAAGACATGTTGGAAGCGGTTCTCGAAGACCGCCTCGGAGATGACGCACTTGCCCTGTGCCTGCGTCATCAGGCTGACGAAGGGCGCTTGCAGGTCGGTTGGGAATCCGGGGTGAGGCCAGGTCGTGACGTCAACCGGATGTAGGGGTCCGTTGGCCTGCACCCAGAGGCTGTGCGTTTGGTCCTCCACCTCGACGCCCGCCTCGCGCAGCTTCAGCATCACCGCCCGCAGATCCGCGGTCGCGACGTCCTCGAGGACGGCCTCGCCGCCGGTGGCCGCAACGGCGAACGCGTACGTACCCGCCTCGATGTTGTCCGGGATGACGCGATGGGTCGCACCACTGAGCTCGGCCACGCCCTCGATCTGCAGCACATCCGTCCCAATCCCGTTGATCTGCGCGCCCATCTTGCCGAGGAACATCGCCAGGTCGACGACATGCGGCTCTCGGGCGGCATTGTGGATGGTGGTAAAGCCGTCGGCGGTGGCGGCGGCCATCATCAGGTTCTCGGTCCCGGTCACGGTTGGCATGTCGAGATGGATGGTCGCGCCTTTCAGACGGTCAGCGCGGGCCACATACTCCCCGTCCACCAGCTCGACGTGGGCGCCCATCAAGCGCAGACCGTGGAGGTGCTGCTCAACCCGGCGCATCCCGATGTCGTCCCCACCTGGCTTCGGGACCCTCGCCTCGCCGCGCCGTGCCAGCAGCGGACCGATCAGCAGGAACGAGGCGCGCATCTTGTTGGCCATGCCCGCCAGTACCTCACTCCGGGCCAGCCGCTCGGCGTTGACCTGGAGCTGCTGCGGATCCAGCCAGCGAATCTGGACCCCCATGCCTTCCAGCAGCTTCTTCATGGTCGAGACGTCCTCGAGGCGCGGCACGTTCTTGAGACGGCATTCCTCGTCGGTCAGCAGGCAGGCTGCGAGGATGGGGAGAACCGCGTTTTTGGAGCCACTGATCGGGACCCGCCCGACCAATCGAGTTCCCCCCTCGATCAGGAGTTGGGCCACTAGCCGACTAGGGTAACAGCCGCCGCCAGGATTGAGGAGATTGTCACCGAGCGTGCTCGCACGCTCTACGTTCGACGGCGGCGGCGCAACTCGGCCAAGCGCAACCTCGCTTCGGCTCGCGCGAGTGCGACCGAGGCAGCGGCAAGGTCCACGTCGGACAGCTTCTGTTGCAGGAGATCCGCCGCCCGGCGGCGGGCTTCCTCGGCACGGGCTTCATCGATGTCCTCCGCCCGCTCGGCGGCATCGGCGAGGACGGTGACCTCGTCGGGGCGCACCTCCAGGAACCCGCCCGAGACGAAGAAAAATTGTTCCTCGTTGTCGTTGCGCACCTTGACCACTCCCGGCTTGAGCGGGGTCAACAGCGGAATGTGCCGCGGTAGGATGCCGAGCTCCCCTTCCGACCCCGGCGCCACGACGAAGTCGGCATCGCCTTTGAAGCGACGTCCTTCAACCGTGACGATGTCGAGGTGGAGCTTGTTCTTCTCGGCCACCGTTACTTCTGGGACTTAGTCCGATCCTCCGAGGCCGCCGCTCTTGGCTTCTCCTCTTTGGACTTCTCCTCATCAGGCGTCTCCCCTTTGGGCTGCTCCCCTTTTGGCTTGCCCTCGTCGCTCGGGGTGGCCTCGCCCTTGGCAGCCGCCACCACCTCGTCGATCGTGCCCGCCATGTAGAACGCCTGCTCGGGCAGATCGTCGTGCTTGCCTTCGAGGATCTCGCTGAAGCCGCGGATCGTCTCCTTCAGCGGCACGTACTTGCCGGGCCGGTTGGTGAAGATCTCGGCCACGAAGAAGGGCTGCGACAGGAAGCGCTCGATCTTGCGCGCCCGCGCCACCAGCACCTTGTCGTCCTCGGACAGCTCGTCCGGGCCGAGGATGGCGATGATGTCCTGCAGCTCCTTGTTGCGCTGCAGCACCTGCTGCACGCCGCGGGCCACCCGATAATGCTCCTCTCCGACGATCTCGGGGGTGAGGAATCGCGAGAACGAATCGAGGGGATCGACCGCGGGGTAGATGCCGCGCTCGACGATGGCCCGAGAGAGACTCACCGTAGCCCCCAGGTGGGCGAAGGTCGTCGCAATCGCCGGATCGGTGTAGTCGTCGGCGGGAACGAAGACCGCCTGCACCGAGGTGATCGATCCCTTCTTGGTGGAGGTGATCCGCTCCTCGAGGTCGCCCATCTCGGTGGCCAGCGTCGGCTGGTACCCGACTGCCGAGGGCAGGCGGCCAAGCAGGGCTGAGACTTCACTGCCCGCCAGCATGTAGCGGAAGACGTTGTCGATGAAGAGCAGCACGTCCTGGCCGAACTCGTCGCGGAAATACTCCGCCAGCGTCAGGCCGGTCAATCCAACTCGGGCGCGCGCCCCCGGCGGTTCGTTCATCTGGCCGAAGACCAGGGCGGTCTTGTCGATGACTCCGGATTCGTTCATCTCGAGCCAGAGCGAGTTGCCCTCACGGGTGCGCTCGCCAACACCGGCAAAGACGGAGAACCCCTGGTGCTCGGTCGCGATGTTGCGGATCAGCTCCATGACGATGACGGTCTTGCCCACGCCGGCGCCGCCGAACAAGCCGATCTTGCTCCCCTTGGCGAAGGTGGTCACGAGGTCGATGACCTTGATTCCGGTCTCCAGAACCTCGGTGTCCGTCGCCTGCTCGCTGACCGGCGGCGCGAGACGGTGGATCGGGAGCCGGGTCTCCGACTGGATCTTGCCCTTGCCATCGATCGGATCGCCGATGACGTTCATCATCCGCCCGAGGGTCCCCTTCCCCACCGGCACCGTGATCGGGCCGCCCGTGTCCCTGACCTCCGTGCCACGAACCAAGCCGTCGGTCGAATCCATCGCTATGGTTCGCACCACATCGTTGCCGCGATGTTGCTGGACTTCCAGCACCAGGCGTCCTTGCTTACCGCGATCGATCTCGAGCGCGTGATAGATCTCGGGAAGATCCTGTCCCTCGAAGACGACGTCGACGACCGGACCGATGATCTGGTCGACGCGCCCGGTCCGTTGCTTCTTTGGTTTCTCTTGCTTTTTCTCTGCTTTCTCTGCGATTGCCATTGATGCCTCCTAGCCGGCGGTGAGCGCTTCGGCGCCACCCACGATTTCGCTCAGTTCTTTCGTGATCGTCGCCTGCCGCACCTTGTTGCGCAGCAGGGTCAGGTCTTCGATCAGCTCACCGGCGTTGTCGGTCGCGTTCCGCATCGCCACCATCTGGGCCGCGTAGAAGCTGGCCAGGTTGTCGAGGACCGCCGCGTAGACCTGGGCCTCGACGTAGCGCGGCAGCAGCTGTGAGAGAACCTCTTCAGCTTCCGGCTCATAGATGTAGTCGATCCGCGGACCCTCGCCTTTCCGCTCCGGGACCCGTACCGGGATCAGGACCTTGATGGTCGGCTCCAAGCGGCTGACCGATGCAAAGCGGGTATAGAGCAGCGCCACTTCGTCGACATTGCCCTTCAAATACTCATCCCGCGCCACCGTGATCACCGGCAAGATGTCCTTCAACTGCGGCCGGTCGCCGACCTGCGAGACCTCGGCCAGGATCGGCACTCCCAACCTGCGGAAATAGTCGCGCCCTTTTCGTCCAATGGTGTCGAGCACGGTGTCGCCCTGCCGGATGTAGCCGAGCGCCACCCGAAACGCGTTGACGTTCAGGCCGCCGGCGAGGCCGCGGTCGGACGAGACGAGGATCAGTAGTCGTTTGTTGACGGGCCGCTCGGTGAGAAAGGGATGCTTGTAGCTGGTGACCCGGCTGGCCACCTCGACCAGGACGTCGGCCATTCGGTCGGCGTAAGGTCGCGCCGCTTCCGCGCGAGCCTGCACGCGGCGCAGCTTCGAGGCCGCGACCGCCTGCATGGCGCGCGTGATTTGCTGCGTGTTCTTCACGCTGGCGATCCGGCGGCGGATTTCGGCGAGGGTGGCCATGTGCCGCTAGCGTTCCTTGGCGGTCTCGCGCTCGGTCGCCCGGCGCGCCGCCTGCAACGGACCCTTTCCATCCGGAGGCGGCTCCTCTGCCTTGGCCGCCGGCTTGGCTTCCGCCTTCTGCACCAGTGGGCTCCCCTGCTTGAACTCGTCGATAGCCCCGCGCAGCGACTTTTCAGTATCCGCCGAGAGCGCCTTCTCCTTGGCGATCGCCTGCTCGATGCCCGCGTGTGAGCTGCTCAAGAACCGCAGCAGCTCATTTTCGAACTGTCGCACCTTGTCGACCGGAACGTCGTCGAGCAGGCCGTTCCCGCCGGCGAAGAGGACGATCACCTGCTGGGCGACCTTCATCGGTTGGTACTGGTCCTGCTTGAGCAGCTCTTCCATCCGCTTGCCACGCTCCAGCTGGTCCCGCGTCCGCTTGTCCAGGTCGGAGGCAAACTGCGCGAAGGCCGCCAGCTCCCGATACTGCGAGAGGTCGAGGCGGAGCCGGCCGGCGACCTGCCGCATCGCCTTGATCTGGGCGGCGCCACCAACCCGGGAGACGGACAGGCCGGTCGAGATCGCCGGCCGGATGCCCGCATAGAAAAGATCGGTCAAGAGGTAGATCTGTCCATCAGTGATCGAGATGACGTTGGTGGGGATGTAGGCCGAGATGTCGCCTGCGAGGGTCTCGATGATCGGCAGCGCCGTGAGCGAGCCGCCTCCGTTGTCCTTGTTCATGCGTGCCGATCGCTCGAGCAAGCGGGAGTGTAGGTAGAAGACGTCGCCGGGATAGGCCTCGCGCCCGGGTGGACGGCGAAGCAAGAGCGAGATCTGTCGGTAGGCCCAGGCGTGCTTCGACAGGTCGTCGTAGACCACCAGTACGTCCTTCCCCTTGTCCATGAAGTACTCGCCCATCGAGGTCGCGGCGTAGGGCGCGATGTACCACAGCGGCGCCGGCTCACTGGCGGTCGCGGAAACGATGATGGTGTACTCGAGCGCGCCACGCTCCTCGAGCACGGCGGCCACCTGGGCGACGGTGGCAGCGCGCTGGCCGATCGCCACATAGATGCAGATGACGTCCTGCCCTTTCTGGTTGATGATGGTGTCGAGCGCAATCGCGGTTTTCCCCGTTTGCCGGTCGCCGATGATCAGCTCACGCTGACCCCGGCCGATGGGGGTCATCGCATCCACCGCCTTGATGCCGGTTTGCAGCGGCGTGTCGACGAGCTGCCGCGTAATGACACCGGGAGCCACCTTCTCGACGGGAGCCGTTTCGGTCGTCTGGATCGGACCTTTGCCGTCGATTGGCTCCCCGAGTGCGTTGACGACCCGGCCAATCAGCGCGTCGCCGACCGGCACCTGGATGACACTGCCGGTGGTGCGCACCTCGTCGCCTTCGCGGATCTCCTCGTAGGGCCCGAGGATGACAGCGCCCACCGAGTCCTCCTCGAGGTTGAGCGCCATGCCCTTGACCCCGCCCTTGAACTCGAGCAACTCGAGTGATTGGGCGTTCCGCAGGCCATAGATCCGCGCGATGCCGTCACCGATCTCGGTGACGATGCCGACGTCCGCCGAGAGGATGGGGACGTCGAAGTCCTTGATGCGCTGTTTGATGAGGTTGCTGATCTCGTCTGACTTGATGCCCAATGCTGTTCCTTACCCTTTAGCTCAATAATTCCTGCCGCAACCGCGCGAGTTGCGTTCGTACGGTGCCGTCGATAAGGTGGTCCCCGATCTGGATCGTCGCGCCCCCGACAACGGCCGGATCGGTCGTGAACCTCACGTTGACCTTGCGGCCCAGCTTGCGCGCCAGTGCCTGCTCGTAGCGCTCGCGATCGTCTTTGCCGAGGTCAATCGCGGTCGTGACGCTGGCATGCACGATGCCCGATGCCTCGTCGGCCAGTCGTTCGAACGCCTCTAGGATTTCGTGCATGTACCGGGTGCGATGGTGCTCGACCAACAAGCGAAGGAGGTTTTCGGTCTCGGGCCGCAGTTCTGGAGCGAGCAGCTTCGCCAGCTCCATCCGTCGCTTGACGCCGACCGCTGGATTTTGAAAGGCGGCGACCAGGACGTCGTCCTGGAGCAACTCGTCCAGCTTGGTCAGCTCGGCGCGCCAGGTATCGATCGTGTTCTCCTCCTGCGCCAGCTGAAAGATACCGGACGCATAGCGACGCGCGACATTGCTCGCCTCAGGCACGAATCTCCGCCTCCTCGATGGCGCGCTCGATCAGCTCGCGATGCTTCTTCGCGTCCAGGCTCTCGCCGATAATCCGGCTCGCCGCCATCACCGCCAGGTCGGCCACTTGCGACCGCAAGTCCTGCACCGCCTGCTGACGTTCCTGCTGGATCTCGGCGCGGGCCTTCGCGGTCAGCGCCTCGGCCTGCTCGCGCGCCTTCGCCTCGAGCTCTTTGCGCAGGTCCTCGGCCTGCTTTGCAATCCGATCGAGGATCACCTGCCCCTCTCGGCGCGCTTCCTCGAGCTTCGCCTGGCGCTCTTTCTCGGCCGCCTCCAGCTCCTGCATCGCCTTCTGCGTCGCCTCGACCCCCTGGGCGATTCGTGCCCGACGTTCGTTCAGGATCCGGAGCAGCGGGCCCCAGGCGAGCCGGTACAGGATCAACAGCACGAGAAGAAAGATCACCAGCTGGGCGATCAGCGTGCCGTTGATCGTGAGCAGGCCGGCGTCGAGACGGGTCATTTGCCGGTGATCTGGGCAAGGAGCGGGTTGGCGAAGATCAGGAACAGACCGAGGCCCAGCCCGATGATGGGCAGCGCCTCGATGAACCCGATACCGATGACCATCAGGGTAAACAGGCGTCCCTGCATCTCCGGCTGGCGGGCGGTCCCTTCAACCGTACGGCTCGACACCAGGCCATCACCGATCCCCGCTCCCAGGGCGCTCAGTCCCAGCAGCAGGCCGAAAGCAATGACGGTGGCACCCAAAACGATTGCACGTTCCAATCCAGATCCTCCCTTAGTGGTTATCCATGTCCTTCTTCAACTTCGGTAGCGATCGCGACGTACGAGACCGTCAAGACGGTAAAGATAAAGGCCTGGACCGCGCCGATGAAGAGGCTGAACAGTGTCCAGGCCGCGCCCGGCAACCATGAGATCCAGGTCGGGATCAATACGATGATCAGGGTCAGCAAAAGCTCGCCGACGAAGATGTTGAAGTAGAGCCGGAAGGAGAGCGTAATCGGCTTCGCCAGCTCATCGATGACCGTGAGCGGGAAATAGGGCGGCACCAGCAGCAGGTGCTTGAGGTAGCCGCCGAGGTGCCGGCTGCGGATGCTGTAGTACTGCACCAGCACGAAGGACATCAGGGCAAGTCCGAGCGTCGTGTTCCAGTCGTTGGTGGGTGACTTGAGTCCGGGGATCAGCCCCAGCCAGTTGGCGACCAGCAGGAAGGTGATGAGCGTGATCGCCAGCGGGCCGAGCGTGACATTTCGACCCTGCAGCGTCTCCTCGGTGAGGTTGTTGATGTATTCGACGATGGCTTCGGTCGCGTTCTGCAACTGCGTGGGTACGCCGACTCTTAGCTGGCTGCGCAGGACCACCCCGAGGACGAGCATGACCGCGCAGACGATGAGCGTGTTGCGGATCGTGTCAGTATTGAAATCGAGACCGGCAACATTGATCGTCGGGTGGGTGACCTCGATCTGAAGCAGCGGTAATGCGTTCATGCGGTGACCCGCGGCTGGTCGCGCAGGATGCGCCAGCCGGCAACCGCGGCCGCAATCGGGAAGCAGCCGTAGCCGATGACGGCGCCGACCGGATCGACGCGACTGATGATGAGCACGACGCCGAGCAAGACCGCGATGGTGAGAAACCGGATGGCGGCCGCCAGCTGCAGCATTCGTGCGGTCGGGGTCAATCCAACGAACCGTTTGGCGGTTCCCACCATCCAGACCATGTTGGCGAGGCCGAGCAGGCCGCCCGCGACGAGGCCTGCGACGGCGCGGGGGTGACCAGCGACGATGAGCCCGCCTGCGACCACCAGCAGGAGAGCAACCAGGACAAGCGACGCTGTCACCTCGAACCGGCGCAGGTCACTCACTTCGGCGCATCTCCTTCATCACCATTCGCACGACGCTATAGCCCCCGGCCAGAACCCCGAGCAGCAACCCCGCCAGCAGGAACCAGGGCGACGTGTGTAAGGCCCGGTCGGCGAGGTAGCCGAGACCCAACCCAACCAACACCGAGGCGGCGAGCTGGAGGCCGATGCCGGACGCGAGGCCCAAGGCCGCCAGCATACTGGGGTCCTTGCGCTTTTCCGTCGGGGCCATCACTGCCTCCCAGAATTAGGCCTCAACCGAGCCAAGTTTATCAGGCGCTGAATTGACGCCGCCATCGGGCGGCCACCCGAAGCGGCCTCAACCCCGACGGGTTCGCCGCAACCGCCGGGTGACGATGATGGCGATCCCGAGCAGCATCAGGAGGATGGCGCCGAGCAGGACTTTTTTATGGCCGTAGATGGCCAGGCCGACCGCGGCGAAAATGGCCGTGCCGAAGTAGAAGACAAGGACGGTCTCGCGCGGGCTCAAGCCAAAATCGAGCAGCCGGTGATGCAGGTGCTCGGTATCCGGGGTGGCGATCGAGGTTCCACGCAACCGCCGTCGTACGATCGCCCAGGCGGTATCGACAATCGGGATGGCGAGCGCGGCCACCGGCACGATCAAGGCCAGCACGACGGTGCCCTTCGCGACCGAGAGTACGGAGAGGGCGGCCAGGGTGAAGCCGAGGAAGTTGCTGCCGCTGTCGCCCATGAAGATCCGAGCCGGATGCCAGTTGAAGAGCAGAAATCCGATGCAGGCGCCGATCAAGGCGCCAGCAAGGATGACGATGCCGGTCTCGCTCCGATTGATGGCGGCCAGCAGCAGCGTCGCCGCCACGATCGCGACCACGCCTGCCGCCAGGCCGTCGACCCCATCCAGGAAGTTGATGGTGTTCTGCAAGCTGACGAACCAGACAAGGGTCAGCACGACGGACACGAGAGGCGCCAGGGTAATGGCGCCTCCGGGTAGTCCGATGAAACGAATGGCAATGCCGAAGCCGACGATCGCGATCAGCGAGGCGGCCACCTGGAAGCCCAGCTTGTAGAGCGGCCGGACGCCCCCGATGTCGTCAAAGACCATGAGCGTGGTGATGATCCCCGCGGAGAGGAGTAGGCCGAGGGTGGTCGGTTCGGTCGAAAACAGGGCCGCGGCTAACCCGAATCCGAGGTACATCGCCAGCCCGCCAAGGCGAGCCGTCGGGTGCTGATGGATGAAGCGGTCGCCGGGCTTGGCGACGGCACCGAGGCGGAAGGCGAGCCATCGAACGGGGAGGATGACGATGGCGGTGCAGACCAGCGCCGCGAGAAAGGGCACCACCGCCGGGCCAAAGCGCGCGGGTGAGAAATCAGACCAGAAGGTCGGGTCGCTGAAGACGCTGGTGCCGGCTAGTAGGGCAGTGGAAATCGTTCGCACAGCGCCCGGCTGCGGGCGCGCACCTGCTCATGCACGGTCCGGTCCTCGAGGTTGAACAGCATCTCGGCGACCATCTCGGCGATCTGTGTCATCTCTTGCGGGCCCATACCGCGGGTCGTCACCGACGGTGATCCCAGCCGGATGCCGCTCGGGTTGAACTTGCTCGCGGTGTCGAAGGGGATCGAGTTGCGGTTCACCGTGATGCCGACCGTATCGAAGGTGTCCTGGACTTTCTTCCCGGTGAGGTTCAGTGGCCGCAGGTCGACCAGCATCAGGTGGTTGTCAGTCCCACCGCTGACGAGACGGAGCTTGCGCCTGGTCAGCCCCTCGGCGAGAACCCGCGCGTTGTTGACCACCGCCTGCGCGTAGGACTTGAACTCCGGGGTTTTCCATTGCGCCAGCATCACGGCCTTGCCCGCGATGGCGTGATTGAGTGGTCCGCCCTGGCTTCCGGGGAAGACACTCTTGTCGACCTCGGCCGCGTACTTCGCCTTGCACAAGATCATCGCGCCCCACGGTCCTCGCATCGTCTTGTGCGTGGTAAAGGTCACGAAGTCCGCATAGGGGACGGGACTGGGATGGGCGCCACCGGCAACCAGGCCGGCGAAGTGCGCCATATCGACGAAGAAATAGGCGTCGATCGAACGGGCAATCGCGGCCAGCCGCTCGAAATCGAGGAGGCGGGGGTAGGCGCTGTAGCCGGCGAGCAACATTTTCGGCCGGACCTCCTTCGCCTGGCGCTCCAGGACGTCGTAATCGATTCGCTCCGTGACCGAGTCGACGCCATACGGGACGAAGTGATAGAGCTTGCCGGAGAAGTTCACCGGGCTGCCGTGGCTCAGGTGTCCGCCCTGGCTGAGGTCCATCCCCATGACGGTGTCGCCGACGTTGAGCACGGCCGCGTAGACGGCGTAGTTCGCCGTCGTGCCGCAGTGCGATTGCACATTGGCATGCTCGGCGCCGAAGAGCGCCTTCGCCCGCTCGATAGCGAGCGTCTCGATGCGGTCGACGATCTGGGTGCCGCCGTAGTAGCGCTTGCCCGGATAGCCCTCGGCATATTTGTTGTTGAGCAAGGAGCCGAGCGCCTGCAAGACGGCCGGGCTGGCGATGTTCTCGGATGGGATCAGCTCGAGCGTGTACTGCTGACGCTCGAACTCATCGCGGATCGCGGCACCGACCTCGGGATCGACCAGGTCGATCCGGCTGGTGAGGTCGGTACGGGCCTGCAGCACCGGCTCATTATGGCGAAATCAGCCGCCCCCACCCTGCCCTCCCCCGGAGGGGGAGGGGGAGATTAGCTCGGACGCCGGGATCGCGCCCTGGCGCAGGATGCGAGGGATTGCGCCGCTCAGGTCGAGGATGGTCGACGGCCGACCGATGGCAGATGGCCCACCGTCGAGCACGAGATCGATGCGGTCGCCCAGACCCGCAATCACCTGGTCGGCATCGACCGGCGGCGGCGCTCCCGCCCGGTTGGCACTGCTGCTCGCGATCGGTTCGCCCAGCGACCTCAGCAGCGCGAGCGCCACCTCGTGGTTCGGCGCACGCACGGCAATCGTCGGACCCTCGGTTGGGATACGAGCCGGCAGGACGAGCGTCAGCGGGCCGGGCCAGAAGCGCGCCATCAGCTCGGCGGCCGCGGCGGAGACGACGGCGAAGCGTTCGACCTGGGCCTGATCCAGGACCAGCCAGACCATCGGCTGCGCCGAGGGGCGGTCCTTGGCCTCGTAGAGGCGAGCAACCGCCGCCGGGTCCGCGGCGCGCGCGGCGACGGCGTACAGCGTGTCGGTTGGGAAGGCAATCACGGCGCCGCCGCGAAGCTGCTCCCCGGCCTGGACGATGTGCGATGGATCCGCCGGCCAGCGCGCCGTCACGTCTGGATGCGTACCACGCGGTTGAGTCCGGCGAGGTCCTTGTGCACGCTGACCTCGGCCCACGGCCACTGCGCCTGCGCCAGCCGAACGATGCGGCGTGCTTGCGCCGGGTCGCATTCGAAGAGCACGAGGCCCCCGGGGTTCAGCGCCGTTGGCGCCTGTGCCAGCGCGGTCCGAATCAGATCCAGCCCATCCTTGCCGCCGTCGAGGGCAAGGCTTGGTTCATAATCGAGCTCCCTCGGCCGAATCCTCCGCAGCGCGTCGGGGATGTACGGCAGGTTGGCGAGAATCAGGTCGGCGGGTTTGGCGGCGCGCAGCAAGTCGGCCTTGACGGTCGTGATCCGGCGACGGAGTCGGTGCCGGGCGATATTGTCGGCCGCCACCCGCAGCGCTCGGGCGCTGACATCCCGTGCCTCGATCCGAACCCGAGGAATTGCCTTGGCCACCGAAACGGCCACCGCGCCGCTGCCGGTGCCGAGGTCGATCACTCGCTGGGCGTTGGGATGGACCTTCAGCCAGTCGATCGCCAGCTCGACGAGCAGTTCGCTCGACGGCCGCGGAATCAAGACCGCCGGGGTCACACGGAACATGTGGCCGAAGAACTCGCGCTCGCCGACCAGGTAGGGCACCGGAACGCGCGCGGCTCGGCGAGTGGTCAACCGCCGCAGCCGGGTTCGTTGTGCCGGCGTCAGTTCTCGGTCGGGGTGGCTGTGAAGCCGCTCGCGCGAACTCTTGATGACGTGCGCGAGAAGAATCTCGGCATCGAGCCACGGCAACGGGATCCCGGCCGTCGTAAGGGTCGCTCGTGCCTTGGCGAGCTGCGCCTTGACCCGGCCGCCGTCAGTTGCGCGAGGCGCCATTGGGCGGCTCGCTCAGGCGGTTGCTCTGGTCCCAGGCGATCAAGCGATCGATGACCGGGTCCAGGTCGCCCGCCTCGACGAACTGGGGCAGCTTGTAGTACTTGAAGTCGATACGGTGGTCGGTGATCCGGCCCTCCGGATAGTTATAGGTGCGGACCTTTTCGCTGCGATCGCCCGAGCCGACCGCGGAGCGCCGCACCTCGGTGAGCGCCGCATGCTGCTGCGACATTTGACGGTCGAGCAAGCGGGCCAGCAGCACCTTCTCCGCCTTCGCCTTGTTCTTGAGCTGCGAGCGCTCGTCCTGGCAGGTGACGACGATCGGTGGAGAGCCATCCTCCGGCGTGTAGGTCAGGCGGACCGCCGAGTCCGTCGTGTTGACGCTCTGCCCACCGTGGCCGCCGGAGCGATAGACATCGACCTTGAGCCGCTCCGGGTTGATCGCCACATCGACCTCTTCGGCCTCGGGAAGCACCACCACGGTGGCGGTCGAGGTATGAATGCGACCCTGGGCCTCCGTCTCCGGTACGCGCTGTACGCGGTGCACCCCGTTCTCGAATTTCAGGCGCGAGTAGGCGCCGCGGCCACGAATCTCGAAGACCACCTCTTTGAAGCCGCCACGTTCGGTTGGGCTCTCGGAAAGCAGATCGACCTTCCACCGCCGCGACTCGGCATAGCGGCTGTACATCTTGAAGAGGTCGGCGGCAAACAATCCCGCCTCATCCCCACCGGTTCCCTGGCGAATCTCGACGATGACGTCCTTGTCGTCGGTTGGATCCTTGGGCACCAGCGCGATCTTGAGCTCGCCTTCGAGCCGATCGCGTTCCGCCTGTTGTTTGTCGAATTCCTGCCGGGCATAGGCCTGCATCTCGGGATCCCGCTCTTGCTCCGCCAGTTCACGGGCCTCGATCATGCCGCGCTCGGCACGACGATAGGTCTCGTAGAGTTGGACCAGGTCGCGAAGTTGCGCCTGCTCTTTACTGAGCCGCTGGAGCTCTTTGAGGTCGGCGTGAACCGCGGGATCGGCCAACCGCTCGGTGATCGCGTAGTACCGGGCCCGAACGGCTTCGAGCTGTTCGAACATCAGGCCGCGGCCTCTTTCTCCTCCTGACGGGCACCGTTGAAGGCCGCCAGCGCCACCTCGATCTGCCGGTCGTCCGGCTCCCGAGTCGTCAGCTTCTGCGTCAGCAGAAAGGGAAGGATGAGCACCTTGATCACCGGATTGTTCCGGTGCCGGCCGGCAAACCGAATGAACTCGTAGGCCAACATGGCGATCACCGGGATCAGCACGATCCGCGAGAGCAGTAACAGCGGCAGGGCCGGTCGGCCAACCAGGCCAAAGACGAAGGCGCTCACCACCATGACCGCCAGCAAGAACCCGGTGCCGCAGCGCGGGTGAAGCGTGCTCTGGGTCCGCACGTTCGGTACGTCGAGCGGCAACCCGGCCTCGTACGCATTAATCGTTTTGTGCTCGGCCCCGTGGTAGGCGAAGAGGCGAGCGATTTCTGCCTTGAAGGAGATCGCATAGAGGTAGAGCAGCAGCAGCGCGATCCGCACCACACCATCCACGATCCCAAAGAAGAGGTTGCTATGGCCCCGACTCAGGAATCCAGCGGCCAGCAGCGGCACGCCCAGGAAAAAGAGCAACGCGCCCACGATCGCGATCCCCATGGTGACCCGGATGGCGTTCGCGCTCAGCTCCACCTGCTCGGCGGCCGCCTGGATGTTTGCCGACCACATCAACGCCTTCATGCCCAGGTGGAGCTGTTCCCAGAGTCCGGCGAGGCCGCGCAGCAGCGGCAGCTTCCAGACCGGGTGGGTGTACATGATGGAGAGCAAGCGCTCGCGCAGGACCTGGATCTCGCCATCCGGTTTGCGCACCGCGACCGCATAGGTCGTCCGGCCGCGCATCATGACGCCCTCGAGCACGGCCTGGCCGCCGTAGAAGAACTTGTCCTGGCTCACAGCCGCGCTCATGCTAGTCCCTGCGCGATCCGGTGGGCCATACAGGGCCCAACGAGAGCGCGGCTTATCTCTTCCGCTGCTGGCGCTGCTGGAACCGGTCGACGCGGCCCTGGGTATCGACGATGCGTTGCTGGCCGCTGAAGAAGGGGTGGCATACCGAGCAGACCTCGGTCTTGAGCTCTTTTTGCGTCGAGCCGGTCGTGAATTTGTTGCCGCAGAGGCAGGTCACGACCGCGTCGTGGTAGTAGGTGGGATGGATGGTGGCTTTCATTGGGGCCCCTATCTTATCTCAAGATCGCCGCGGTCTGGAGCATCCCCAGCCCGAGGGCGAGCAGTAACGCAAGGTAAAGCGATCCGACGACCACCTTGGTCTGGGCGTCGACCGCGTAATACGCCGGGTTGAGCTGAGTCGACCGAAATCGCTGCCAGGTGGCGAAGGCCCCGAAGATCAAGACGAGGAAGAGAACCGGGCTTACGCTGGTCCCAGACTGCGTTTCGAAGAGCAGCAGGGCCGCTGCGATGGCCAGGCCCGCCACGTTGAACCACTTCGATAGCAGCGACGTCACGCGGCCACCGTCGAGCGGCGTCAGCGGGATCAGGTTGAAGAGGTTGATCAGGAAGCCGAAGTAGGCCAGCGCTCGGAGCAGCTGACCGGTGCTGGAGTCCGGTATGGATAGGTAGCCGAGGTAGCAGAGACCCGCCGCGATCGACCCAAGCACGGGACCGCCGATCGCCATGATGGACTCCTGGGCGACGCTGCGCGGCTGTTGCTTCATGCTGACGAAGGCGCCGAGGAACGGGATCATCACCGGAAGGGTCACCGGCAACCCCATGATGCGGGCGACCACGACGTGACCGCTTTCATGGATCAGGATGAGGAGGACGATCCCGACGCCGAAGGCCCAACCGAAGAGCTGGGCATAGATCAGCGCGGTCACTCCGGTCGAGACAACGGTAAACCACAGGCCCTTGAACTTGAGGAGCAGCAGGCCAACGTAGGACAGCTTGCTGAGCACGAGTCCAAGGAATGCCAGGATGCCCGCCGCCAACCCACTCCGGCGGCCGCGGTTGCTGTCGGGCTGCGCCGGGATGTCGGCCTGCACCGGCCGGTCGGTACCGTGTCCGTAGTCTGCGGTACCCATGTGGGGATCGTTCGGCGAATAGAGGTTAGCCATTAGCTCAAAGCATGCCCAGCCGGGGCAGGTTTTAACCGGCCCCCACCCTCCCGAACCCGCCACGGCCGGGTGAAATTCCCGAGCGACAAGCCCGGGCAACGCGCCGTCAGTTCACGGACAAAGGCCCGCATGCCGATGCCGCGCGTCGGATCCGGGATCTGCCCCAGCAGCCAGTGTGGATCGACGTTCAGGCTGCGCAGCTGCACCTGGTGGACGCCATGCTCCTGGACGAAGGCGACCAGCGCCTCGAGCTCCGGCGGCGCGTCGCTGATCCCGGGGAAGGTCAAGAGGTTGATCGTGACCTGGCCGCCGGCCGCGGCCACCACCTCCGCGCACTGCGCAACCTGCTCCAGGCCGTAACCAACCGGCCGGTAGTAGGCCCGGAATCGCGTGTCATCGAGGCTGAAGATGCTGATCCGGACCGAATTCAACCCGGCATCGACCAGGCGGCGCAGCACCGCGGGACGAGACCCATTGGTATTGATGTGGATGGTGGCCTGCGGCCAGGCCGACCGGATGCGGCGCGTGGCGTCCACCAGCGCGGCGCCGCGCGTCAAGGGCTCACCCTCACACCCCTGGCCGAAGCTGACGAAGTTCGCGCTGGCCGCGCTCAGATGCCAGGCGCCGAGCTCCGCGATTTCGGCGGCGGTGGGGGCGAAACCAAGCCGCGTTTGGGGTGAGGCCACATCGCCCCACTGCTCGGAGATGCACCCCAGGCAGGCCGCATTGCAAGCCGGCGAGACCGGGATCGCCCCTTCACCCCGGCGCAGGAACACGTTCTGGGCGGTCAGGCACCGATAGTCGGTGGCGCAGGTCTCGAGGTGGCGGAGCAACCGGCTCTCAGGGAGCGCCCGCTGCCCATCGCGAATCCCCCGCTCGACGTGCTGCCGGTCCTCGGCCTGTGGGTCCCACGCGCCCCAGCGATCGGTCCGCATGGCGGCGACGTGGGGTTTGCCATCGATCGCGGCGACCGCCGCGTATCCAAAGAGCGGCAGCACCGGGGGCCGGCCGTCATCCTCGTAGGCGGGCAGCCAGGTCCGAAGGTACCCCGGCGGCAGGACCGCGGCGACCGCCACCGCACCCTCCTCCTCGACGCGCGCCATCGAGCCGGCAGCCGTCCGTCCCAGGGCGAACCGGCCCGGCAGGTGCATGAGCGTGGTCCCGGCGGGCAGCGGAATCAGCCGATCGGGCGCACCGATCTCCCAACCACTTCGCGTCGCCGGCTCGAGCGAGCGGTGCACGCGAACCCGCCCGTTGGCCGATGCATAGAGGAGGCGCTGCACGGCCTCTACCTTATCGGTCTGATCTGAGAAATCTATGGGAGGAGGTCGATCGGGTTTTGCGGGACGCCCTGGTAGCGAATTTCGAAGTGGAGATGCGGACCGCTAGCGCGTCCGGTCGCGCCCATCAATCCGATGAGCTGGCCCTGGGTCACGGTGTCGCCGGTCCTCACCAGCACCGCGGACATGTGGCCGTAGATCGAATGGAAACCGTCGCCGTGGTCGATCTCGACGTAGATCCCATACGAGCCCCAGCCGGCGAAGACCACCTGTCCGGCGGCGGTCGCCACCTCCGGGGTACCGACATCGTTGGCGATGTCGATGCCGGGGTGGTACTGCCAGAAGGACTGGGTGATGACGCCGTGGGTCGGCCAGACGAATCGGATGACACGCTGGCGGCTGCCGCCCGGATCCGAGGCGCTCGCCGGCAGCATCAGCACGTCGACACTGTTGCTCGCCTGCGCCGTGAGGTCCTCCTGGGCGCCGCCCTGGCGACGGGCCAGTGCCAGCGGGGCACTCACCTGCGCGGCGGTCGCCGGATAGCGAAGCGCCGACTCGCCGCCCTGCCCGGTCACGACCACCGGCGCGCTGCCGGCGGTGGCGTGCGCCTCGGCGATCGGATGCTTGAACGCGAGCGGCGCCAGCAGCAGCACGAGGCACGCCAAAGCGAGCGCCCAGCCATGGGCGGCCAGTCTTGGGATTCCCCTTGCCAAAACTCGGGCAGTCTAGCTGACTTTTGGTCTGGCCGTCAACCGAAACATCACGATTTGCACACTTCGTCCAGACGCTTAGCGAACTTTCCGGTGGGCGCCCTCGACCGACTTGAGCGCGTAATGGTGCTTGGTGTTGAGGTGGCGGACCGTCCCGCTCTTGCTGCGGAAGACCATCGACTCGGTCTCGGCCCAGAAGTGGTGGTAGATGACCCCCTGCAGGAACTCGCCGTCGGTGACGCCGGTGGCGGCAAAGGCGACGTCGTCGCCCCGGACGATGTCGTCGACGCCGTAGACGCGACGCAGGTCGGTAAAGCCTGCCGCGCCCGCCTTCTCTTCCTCGTCGCGGGAGCGAAGCCAGAGCCGGCATTGGAGGTCACCGCCGAGGCACTTCAGCGCACAGGCCGCGAGCACCGCCTCCGGCAGGCCGCCCACCCCCAGCATGACGTCGATCCCGGTGCCTTCGAGCGTCGCCATGATCGCCGCCGCGATGTCGCCGTCACTCAGCAGAGTGATGCGGGCGCCGACCTGCCGCACCTGGTCCATCAACGCCTCGTGGCGAGGGCGGTCGAGCATGACGACGGTCAGATCCGACACCTGCACCTTTTTGGCGAAGGCCACCCGCTGCAGGTTGTTCTCGACGGAATCGGTCACGTCGACCGAACCCCTGGCGTCGGGGCCGACCGCGATCTTTTCCGCGTACATGCCGACCGGGGCGCGCAACAGCGAGCCGCGCTCGGCGGTGGCGATCACCGAGACGGCGTTGGGGAGCCCCTTCGCCACCAGGGTCGAGCCGTCGATCGGCTTGAGCGCCACATCGCAGGGTTCACCGATACCGTCACCAGCGGGTTGACCGAGCGCCAGGGGCGCCGATGCCGGCTCTTCGCCAATGACGATCGTCCCCTTCATGTGCACGCCCTGGAGCGCCTCGCGCATCGCCTTTCCGGCGGTTGCCCGGATGCCCTCGCGGTCGAGGTTACCCATCCAGCGCCCCGCAGAGAGCGCCGCCGCCTCGGTGGCACGAACCAGCTCGAGCCCGAGGTTCGCTTGGACCGTGCGCGGTGACGCGATGCCGCCTGAGGAGGGCGTCGAGACGTCAGATCTCACGCCGTCTGGGAGGTCTTATCCGTGGAGACCGCCGGCTTCGCCGCCATCCCGTCTGCCGGGAGCGCGCCGGCCTTGACCGCGGCGGCCGCGACGAAGTCCCGAAAGAGCGGGTGTGGACGGTTCGGCCGGGAGCGGAATTCCGGATGGAATTGCGACGCCACGAACCAGGGGTGATCGCGCAGCTCGATGATTTCCACCAGGCGGTCGTTGGGCGAGGTCCCGGAGAAGACCATCCCCGCCTCCCACATCGCCTCCCGGTAGGCGTTGTTGAACTCGAAGCGATGCCGGTGGCGTTCGTAGACGACCGGCTCGCCGTAGGCATCTCCGGCCAGGGTGCCGGGCTGCAACTTGCAGGGGTAGAGGCCGAGCCGCATGGTGCCACCCTTGTCGGCAACATCGCGCTGCTCGGGCAGGAGATCGATCACCGGATGGCTGGTGAAGGCATTGAACTCGGTGCTGTTCGCGTCCGGGTCGCCGAGCTTGTCGCGGCCGAACTCGATCACCGCGCATTGCATGCCAAGGCAGAGGCCGAGGTAGGGGGTGAGCGAGGTCCGGGCGAACCGGGCCGCGGCAATCTTCCCCTCAATGCCGCGATGACCGAATCCGCCCGGAACCACGACGCCGTCGACGTCGTCGAGCGCCCGCAGATCACCGGCCTCGAGGGTTTCGGAGGCGATCCACTTGATGTCGACTCGCAGGTTGTGGTGCACGCCCGCGTGGCGCAGCGCTTCGGTGACACTGATATAGGCGTCCGGCGCGGGCAGGTACTTTCCCACCACGCCGATGCGCACGCTGCCTGCCGGATGCTGGATGCGATGCACCAGCTCTTTCCAGTCGCTGAGGTCGGGCGCCGACGCCGGCGCGTCAAGCGCCTCGACGATGACGTTCCCCAGCCCCGAGTCTTCGAGCATGAGTGGCACTTCGTAGATCGAGTCCGCATCGGGAACCGAGATCACGGCGCGGCGGTCGACGTCGCAGAAGAGGGCGATCTTGTCCTTGAGCGCGACGCTGATCTCCCTCGCCGAGCGGCAGACGATGGCGTCGGGCTGGATACCGATGCTGCGCAGCGCCGCCACGCTGTGCTGGGTGGGCTTGCTCTTGAACTCCTCGGAGGCCTCGATAAACGGCACCAGCGTCAGGTGCACGTAGAAGACGTTCTTGCGGCCCAGGTCGTTCTTCAACTGCCGGATCGCTTCGAGGAACGGGAGCGATTCGATGTCACCGACCGTGCCGCCAACCTCCACGATGACGACATCGGGATTGTCCTCCCAGGTGACGCGCGTGATCCGTTCTTTGATCTCGTTAGTCACGTGCGGGATCACCTGCACCGTGCCGCCCAGGTAATCGCCGCGACGCTCTTTGGCGATGACCTCGGCATAGATCTTGCCGGTGGTGACGTTGCTGGCTTTGCTGAGGTTGGCGTCGATGAAGCGCTCGTAATGGCCCAGGTCGAGATCGGTCTCGGCCCCGTCGTCGGTGACGAAGACCTCGCCATGCTGGTAAGGCGACATCGTGCCGGGATCGATGTTGATGTAGGGATCCAGCTTTTGGAGGGAGACGTTCAGGCCGCGGGCCTTCAGGATGGTCCCTATTGACGCCGCCGTGATCCCCTTGCCGATCGAGGAAACCACGCCACCGGTTACGAAGACGTACTTCGGCACCGGGGCTCTATTCTACGCCGGAACCGCGCCGGCCGCGAGAGTTTGCGCGCCGGCCGTCGTTACTTCGGGTAGACGACTCGACGTTTGACTCGGCGGCTCTAAGCTCATAAGGTCAAGCAGTGTATCCATACGGACTGATCGGTAATTGTGAAACCGCCGCCCTCGTCTCGACCGGTGGCGCCATCGACTGGTTCTGCTATCCGCGCTTCGATTCGCCGTCCATCTTCGCGGCGATCCTCGACCGGCAGCGCGGCGGCAGTTTCCGGATTGCTCCCGTCAACCCGGTGCCGACCGGCGAGCAAGCCTACCTCCATGACACCAACATCCTGACCACCACCTTTCATCGCGCCGAAGGGACGCTGGTGGTGACCGATTTCATGCCCTGCTTCAACGAAGGCGAGCGCTTCCTCTCGCTGAAGCGGATCTGCCGCGGCCTCGAGGCGCGCGGCGGGTCGGTGGAGGTCGAATGCGTCCTCGACCCGGCGCCGGCCTACGGTCGCGCGCGCACCAGTTTCGCCGAGCGCGAGGGGATCGTGATCGCCTCGGGCGGATCGCAGGAGGTGATCCTCTCCTCCACGGTGCCGCTGCATGGCAACGTGGAGGTGATCGACGGTCGACCGCGCTACGTCCTCCGTTTCACCCTCGAGCCCGGCCCGCAAGTCTGGCTGACGCTCGGCTTCGGCGAGCGCTACTTCGCCCTCGGCCGGAAATTCCCCAGCAGCAGCGATGCCACCGAGCTCGCCGAGCGCACCCGTGCCTACTGGGTCGGATGGCTCGAGCAGTGCCTCTACCAGGGACCATTTCAAGATGCCGTGCGCCGCTCCGCGCTGGTGATCAAGTTGTTGACCTACGCCCCGACCGGTGCACTCTGCGCGGCACCGACGACCTCCATCCCGGAAGATCCGGGTGGCGATCGCAACTGGGACTACCGCTACTGCTGGCTTCGTGATGCCTCCTATGGCATCGCGGCGCTCTTTCGCGCCGGGTTCGAGCAGGAAGCCGTCGATTTCATCAACTGGATCCGCGACCGGGCTTACGACCACGACTTTGCGATGCAGATTCTCTATCGCGTCGATGGCGACCCGCATCTGCCCGAGCAATACCTCGAACACCTGGCGGGCTACGAAGGCGCCCGCCCGGTCCGCATCGGCAACCGCGCCGCCGGCCAGCGGCAGCTGGATGTCTTCGGGGCGGTGATCGACTGCATGGCCGTCTATCAGCGCAAAGGCGGCTTCATCTCTACCAAGCTCTGGCATGTGATCGAGCGCCTGGCCGACGGTATCTGGGATTTGAGCCGGGAGCCCGACAATGGGATTTGGGAATTCCAGGGCGAGCGCAAGCACCACACTCACAGCAAGCTCTGGTGCTGGGTGGCCCTGGACCGGGCGATCACGCTGGCCAAGGGCACCGGCAACACCGAGCACCTCGCCATTTGGGAGCGGCAGGCCGAAGAGCTGCGCAACGAGATCGAGGCACGGGCCTGGAATCCGAAGATCGGCGCCTTTACGCAAGCCTATGACGATGAATGTTTGGATGCTGCCGTGTTGCAGATGCCAGTGCTCGGATTCTTGCCGGCGACCGACCCTCGCATGCGTGCCACCATCGAAACCATGAGCCAGAGGCTGCTGAACGGTCCGTACGTCCGGCGCTACGACTGCAAGGACGACCAGGGCTACCTGAGCGCGGCCTTCCTGCTCTGTAGCTTCTGGTACGTGGATGGTCTGATCGGCCTGAGCCACCTCGATGCCGCGGAGCGCCAGCTGAGCGAGCTGATCGCGCTTTCTTCACCGCTCGGCTTGCTGGCCGAAGGCAACGACCCGGCGTCGGGCGCACCCCGCGGCAACTTCCCGCAGGCGTACAGTCACCTCGGCCTGATCGACAGCGCGGTGCGCCTGGAGCGGGCCCGCGCGGCGCAACGGTCCGAAGCGCCGGCTCGCCAGCCGCAGGAAGCGGCCGGCTAATCCACCGCTGCCGACGCCGTCGCGCCGCGCGGCTCGAGGATGACCAGCTTGGTCTCTTCGACCGAGGGCGTGGCCGAGATCTGGAGCTTGGGCTGCGGCGTGAGGTCGGTGGCGCCCATCTCTTTGGCGAACTTGTCGAGACCTTCGAGGTTGGTCGCCAAGAGGGTGAGGCCGGGCAGCTTGTAGGAGATCGGGATCACTAGTTTCGGCTCGATCTGGTTCACGATCTCCGTGGCTTGCGCGGAGTTGATGTGACTGCCGCCGCCAATCGGCACGAACAGCACATCGATCTTGCTGCCGATCCCCTCGAGCTGGTCCTCGCTGAGTGCGTGGCCGAGATGACCGAGGTGGCAGATGCGAAGGTCGTCGATCTCGACGGTGTAGGCGAAGTTCTTTCCCCGCTCCGCCCCCTTCTTGGCATCGTGGTAGGTCTGGGTGCCGGTCATCGCGACCCCCCTGATCTCGAACTCGCCGGCACCGGTCACGATGTGCGGCTCGCCAGACAGTCCCTGGAGGCTGAAGTGAGTCGGATCGTCGTGGGTGAAGATCACGATTTGGACGTTCAGCCGGACCGGCGAAAGCCCGAGCTTCGGCTCGTAGGGGTCGATCATCACGGTGGCCTCGCGGCCGCGGAGCCGCACCGCGTTCAGGCCGAAATAGGTGATTTCCACGGCCCGTAGTCTACATGCGGTCGGGCGCCGAAACGCCCATCAGCCCCAGCGCGTTGGCGATCGTGACGCGAGCGGCGCGAGACAGCAGCAACCGCGCCGCGGTAAGCGGTGCATCATCGGTCACCACTCGGCAGTTCTTGTAAAAGCGGTGGATCGCCGCCGCCAGCTCATCGGTGAAGAAGGCCAGGCGATGTGGCTCGAGCGCCTCGGCCGACTCGCGCACCACGTCCGGCCACCGCATCATGACCCGCATCAGCTCCAGCTCCCACTCCGAGCTCAGTCGCTCGAGCGCAGGCGAGCCCACGACCTCACCGCCAAGCTTGAGGACGTTGGCCAGCCGGGCATGCGCGTACTGCGCGTAGAACACCGGATTTTCACTCGACTGCCGTCGTGCCAGCTCGACGTCGAACTCCATGTGGGCATCGGCCGAACGCAGCAGAAAAAAGTAGCGGACCGCATCGGGGCCGACCTCGTCCAGCATTTCCTTGAGCGAGATGCCGACGCCGGCGCGGCGCGACATTCGCACGGTTTCCTCACCACGTTTCACCGAGACGAGCTGGACGAGCAGGACTGACAGCCGCGCTGGATCGATCCCGAGCACCCCGAGGGCTTCCTTAACCCGTCCAACCTGACCCTGATGGTCGGCACCCCAGACATCCACCACGCGGTCGAAGCCCCGCTTCTCGAACTTGTCCCGGTGGTAGAGAATGTCCGACCAGAAGTAGGTCGGATATCCGTCTCGCTTGATCAACACTTCGTTTTTCTCACCGTCCGTCTTGAACCAGGTCGCGCCGTCCTTTTCCTCGATGCGTCCCAGCTCGCGGAGCTTGCGCATCGTGTCCTGGTCCCACCCGGTGTAGAGGCTGCTCTCCGAGAAGAAGTTGTCGTGACGGACCGACAGTCGCGACAGGTCGTCGGTGATGCGTTGCTGGACCCAGGCCATGCCGAAGTCCGCCAGGGCCGTTGCTTCCGTGGGCCGCCCCTTGGTGGCGGCCTCGCGGGCAATCTCGTCGATGTAACTGCCGCTGTAGCCGCCCTCGGGCACCGGCTGTCCTTGCATGCGCGCGGCAATCGACTCCCCAAACAGACGAACCTGCCGGCCCTTGTCGTTGACGTAATACTCGCGCTGGACGCGAAAACCCGCCGCCTCCAAGACCCGAGCGACGACATCACCGACGACGGCGCCGCGCGCGTGACTGAACAGCATCGGCCCGGTGGGATTGGAGCTCACGAACTCCACCTGCATACGCTTCCCTTGCCCGACCTCACTCCTCCCCCACTGCTCGCCCGCGTCGACGATCGGCCCCAGCTGCGTCTGCAGCCAGGCCGGCTCCAGGGTGATGTTGATGAACCCTGGCGCCGCCAGTGCGACGCGGCCGAGCGACGGCGGCAGCGCCATCGCGGTAGAGAGCTCGGTCGCGATCGCCATCGGCGGCCGATGGAGCGTCCGGGCAAGCTTCAGGGGTAGGGTGACCGAGTAATCGCCGTGGGCCGGGTTCTGGGCCCGTTCAACCAGCACCGCCGGCAGCAAGATCCCCGACGGCCAGCCACTGATCGAGGTGACGGCCTGCCGGACCGCCTGGTCAATGATCGACGATGGAGACCTGGGCGGTGACGCGATCAGGGGTGCGTTCCGAGCGTGACCTGGAGCGTCTGGGTCTTTCCGCCGCGGTAGATCGCCACCGAAACCTTGGTGCCCGGCGCGTACTGGCGCAGGACATCCTTTAGTGGATGTTGATCGTCGATGGTTTGATCATTCACCTTGGTGATGACGTCGTTGACCTTGATCCCCGCGTGATCCGCCGGCGACCCGGCCGTGATCGCCGTGACCACCGCGCCGACGACCAGCCCATTGGCGGCAGCGGCGGTCTCGTCGAGCTGGTTGTAGGTCACACCCAGGAACGGCCGGTTGACGTGGCCGGTCTGGACCAGCTGGTTGGCGATATCTCGGGCCGCGTTGCCGTCGAGCGCGAAGCCGAGGCCGGGGCCGGCCTGCGCCTGCTCGATCGCAAAGTTCACGCCAACCACCTGGCCGGCCGAATTCAACAGCGGACCTCCGCTGTTACCGGGGTTGATCTGCGCATCCGTCTGGATCGCGTTCAGGATGTTCTCCGCCTGGCCGGTGGACGAGTTCGGTATCGAGATGAAGCGGTGGAGGGCGCTGATGACTCCCTTCGTGACGCTGTTCTGCTGTCCAAGCGGGCTGCCGATCGCGATCGCGAGCTGTCCCACCTTGAGCGCACTCGAGTCGCCCCAGTTCAGTGCCGGTAAGTCCTGAGCATCGATCTTGAGGACGGCGACGTCATCCTCGGGACTGGTGCCGACGACGCGCGCGTCGTAGGTCTTTGCCTGATCGCGCAAGATGACCTGCAGCTGGCGGGCATTTTCGACCACGTGATTGTTGGTGACGATGTAGCCATCCGAGCGGACGATGAAACCGGACCCGATGCCGTGCTGCTCCTGCTGGAGGAACACGTCGGGCGAGGTAATCGTGGTCTTGATCTCAACGACGGCTTTTCCCGCCTGCGCCGCGACGCTGATCACGGCCGATTCCTCGGTCAGGTTATTGGTAATGGGGGCTAGAGGCGCGACAACGGCGGCCCCCGAGGGCGTCACCTTGATCAGTCGCGTGGCCAGCAGGATGGTCGCCGCCGAGCCGACCAGGCCACCGAGAATGGCGCTCATGAGGACGGTCGCGATCAGGCCCGTGCGGCGGCGTGGCCGCGCGGGCTTCTCGACTGGTACCGGCGATAGGGGCGCCGGTTCGGGCGGAGGGGGGAAGAATTGAGGTTCGCTGGCCATCGAACTCAGTCCAATTCTACGCTCGAATCTTTCAGCGACCGGGCAGCGGAAGCCACGTAAGGACCAACTGCTCGGTCCTCCGGAATCCTGCCTCCTCGTAGAGACGCACCGCTTGCGGATTGTTCTCCCGAGTCCAGACAGCGGCAAAGGTGACGTTCCGCTCACGAAACAGTTGCACGGCGTGGCGAAGGAGGCGTCCGCCAATCCCCTGGGACCGAAAGCCGGCGTCGACGTAAACTTCGGCGACCTCGGCCTCGAGGCCGGTCCCGGGGTTGAAGAGCACACACCAGCAGAGCCCGACGACCTTTCCCGCCGCCCGGGCCGCGAGGATGATGTTCTCGCCGCTGAACCGCGGGCCAGGGGCGGTTGCGATGTCGTGCTCGATCTCTTCCGCGCTCAGCTGCGGATGGTCGTAGTGCCGTTGTTCGTCGAGCATGAGCTCGCGGAGCAGCGGGCGAACCAGGTCGTGTTCGGCCGGATCGAGAACGCCGATCGAGATATCGCTCGCAGCCGGCCGGTCTATGTCTTCCCGCCCGCGGGCGCGGCATCGAGCACGCCGCGGATCGCCTGGACGGCGCCCAGCAAGGCCGCGGTCTCCACGGGCACGACGATCTTGGTATTCTCGCTGGCCGCGAACTTGGACAGCGTGTCGAGTTGCAGGATTGAAACGAGCGTGGGATCCGGGGCCGCGGCCTTGATCGCCTGGTAAACGTTGGCAATCGCCTGCGCCCGGCCCTCCGCCTCGAGGATGGTCGCCTGCCGCAAACCCTCGGCGCGAAGGATGGCCGACTGCTTGTCGCCTTCGGCGGTCTTGATCTGCGCCTGCTTCTGGCCGTCCGCAATATTGATTTGCGACTGCTGCTGACCTTCCGACTTCAGGATGAAGGCACGCTTCTCCTGGTCCGCGGTCTTCTGCAGGGCCAGGGCGTTGAGGATCATCTGCGGCGGCGTGATGTCGACGATCTCGATCCGGTTGATCCGGATGCCCCACTTGTCGGTCACCGACTCCATCTGGGCCTGCAGCTGGGCGTTGATTCGTTCCCGTTGACTGAGCGCATCGTCGAGGCTCATGCCGCCGAAGATGGCGCGCAGCGTCGTGCGCGACAGCTGGTCGATCGCGACAAAGTAATTGCTGACACTGAAGAGCGCCAGCCTGGGATCGACCACCTGGCTGAAGATGGTGGCATTCACGCTGACGGTGACGTTGTCGCGCGTGATGACGTCTTGCTTATCACCCGTCCGCGGGGTTTCTCGGATGTCAACCGTGACCATCGAGTCGACCAGGGGGACGAGGAAGGTTACGCCCGGCTGCCGGACGGAATGGAATTCGCCGAGGCGCTTGACGATCCCGACGTAACCCTGCTGGATGATGTTGACGGTGCGGGCAATGATGACGAAGACAAGCAGGACGACAACGGCGACGACGATTAGCGGTGCTGACATCTCTCCACTTCTCCTCAGACGGACGGCATTGACGGGGACGACGCGGGCGGCAACGACGCCGCGCGGACAACAAGGACGGTGCTGCGCAGATCGGTGACGATGACCGGGGTGGCGACCGGCAATGGGCTGCCGTCTTCGGTGATGGCGGGCCAGAGCTCGCCGGCGATCTTGACGTGACCCGGGGCTGAGGCAAGGATCGGGTCGGTCAGCACCGCCCGCTGGCCGACCATGCTCTGGGCCCCGGACTCGAGCCGCCGGCTGCCGATGTGGAGGCGTTCGACGAGGAAGGGGCGGGCCGCGAAGATGCCGACGACCCCGATTACCCCCAGCACGATGGCCTGCACCAGGAGATCGAAGCCGAGCAGGCTGACGATTGCAGCCGCGAGCGCCCCGAGGCTAAGAAAGACGGCGAAGAAGGCGACCGTCACGACTTCGGCGATCGCAAAGGCAACGGCGACGATGATCCAGAACCAGAACGCCGTCATCCGCGGCCATTCTAGGCCTACGGACCGGGTCGGTTCAGGCGGCTTCGGCCTGGAAACGCCCGCGCGCGCGGCGTTCGACGGCGACGGGCATAATGCCAGCGCCCTGGATGACCTCGAGGACACGCGTCAGTCCGACTTCTTTGCGGCCGGCCGGAAAATCGATCCCGATCACCGACATGGCCGCATCGCAGTCGGGGCAACTCGTGGCGCTGACAGCCTCGGTTGGATCCCAGATCCGCTGCGCGCACGCTCCACAGCCCCGACAGATGAGATCGAAGACCATCCCCTTCCCGGCCGCCATAGGCGCGCGGTCCCCACCTCGCTCCACGTACGTACAACCCAGAATCTTCGTCTCCCTTGCGGCGGCGTCAGGCGCTCAAGGTCCGCCGCCAGCGCGACGGGATGCGATCGTAATCGATCGCACTCGCGCCGACGAACGTCGCGAGCCGTGCGATCGCGTCTCTCGTCGCGCTGGCGATGCTGGCACCCTCGAAACCGGGCTCCACTGTAATGGCTCGGATCGACAAGCACTTCGACCTTCGGTCGAAGGCCGGGTCCACGCGCGCCACCAGCTCGTCCTCGTGGAGTACCGGCATCGCGAAGTACCCATACTGCCGCTTGGCCACCGGGACATAGATCTCCAATTTGTAATCGAACCCAAACATCAGCCGGGTCCTTGACCGGTCGCGGATCAGGTTGTCGAACGGCGACAGCAGCGTTGTCCGCGGGGCCCACTCTTCCGCCTCGATGCGGTCGAGCAGAGCGAGATCGTCAGTGTGGACATACCACGTAGCCGGCCAGGATCGCTCACCGTCCTTGACCGTAAGCGGCACAATCCGTCCCTGCCTCTCGAGCGTGAGGAGCGCAGACGCGAGATTCGGATAGTGCGAGGAAATGAAGTGGTGGCTGATGTCTATCGCGCGGCCCACGCCCAGGGCGCGCAACGAGATTTCCGCCGCCCAGCGGACAATGGCCGGCTCCGACAGCGCCGTCCGTGGCGTCCATGGAGGAAGGCACCGCTCTGGGAAATCCCATAGCTTCTGGCCCCCCTGACGTCCTGCCACCATTAGCTTTCCGGATCGCGAGAGGATGGCCAGCATCATGCCAACGTTGCGATTGCCATTCCATCCGCTCGACTGCCAGCCAACGCTCGAGGCATCCTCGAACGCGCGCGAGGGCAGTGGTCCGTGTTGGCGCAACTGACGAAGGATGTTTCGGCGCAGCGCATCGTTGGCCTTTACCCAGGCCAGCGCTCGCGGGGTCCAGTTCCATTTGCCCGACGCGTAGCGTCGCGTGATCCATCGGTGGATCGGATAATGCTCGGTGAGCACGATCGAGGCCGCATGCGCCCAGGCTTCGAACAGGCGTCGTTGTTCCCAGAGCAACGTGTCGAAGTGTTTTCGTTGGTACGGTCCAACCCGGCTGAAGACGACGAGTTGGTGGCTCGGCGCCACCACATTAGTCGGGTCGAGTTGCAGGCAGCCTAGATCCCGGACGACATCGAGGATCCCATCGGCGTTCGGCTTGCTCCTCGGTCCCGCTAATCGCTGGCGAGAGATCGCCAAGCGCCGCGCGGTCTGGGCTGAGATCGTACGCACCGACGAAGCTTAGCCAACGAGTGGAAGGAAGCCGCCTCGGGGATTCGAACCCCGGACCGATGGTTTACGAAACCATTGCTCTACCGCTGAGCTAAGGCGGCTCGTCAGCGCTGGGCTATTTTACGGTTCCGAGCCGTCTGACGAACCTGCGGCGACCGCGGCGGGCTCTCTGGAGCCAGCTTTGCGCAGGATCAGTGCGCCGTCCACGGCGTCGACCAGGACGGTGTCGCCCTCGCGGAACTTGCCATCGAGGACCGCCATCGCGAGCGGATCCTGGATGCGGCGCTGGATGACTCGCTTCAGGGGGCGAGCACCGAAGGTCGGGTCGTAGCCTTCGTCGGCGATGACCTCGATGGCGGCCGGCGTCAGCTGCAACGTGATCCGTCGATCGCCGAGGCGCTTGCGCAGCCGCTCGAGCTGGATGTCGACGATGTGCTTGATCTGGTCCTTGGTCAGCGGCCTGAAGATGATGATCTCGTCGACACGGTTGAGGAACTCGGGACGGAAGTTGTGCCGGACTGCCTCGAGGACCGCCTTCTGCTTGTCGTCGTCACTCAGGGTCGGGTCCTGCAGGATGTGGCTGCCGAGGTTCGAGGTCATGATGATGACCGTGTTCCGGAAGTCCACGGTTCGACCCTGGCCGTCGGTCAGGCGCCCGTCCTCGAGGATCTGCAGCAGGATGTTGAACACATCCGGGTGCGCCTTCTCGATCTCATCGAAGAGGATGACGCTGTAGGGGCGGCGGCGAACCGCCTCGGTCAGCTGCCCGCCCTCTTCGTAGCCGACGTAGCCCGGGGGTGCGCCGACGAGCCGCGCCACGGTGTGCTTCTCCATGTACTCCGACATGTCGATCCGAACCATGGCCTGGTCGGCGTCGAAGAGGAATTCCGCCAGAGCCCGAGCCAGCTCGGTTTTCCCCACACCGGTCGGTCCGAGGAAGATGAACGACCCGATCGGTCGGTTGGGATCGCTGAGTCCGGCGCGCCCGCGCCGAACCGCGTTGGCGACGGCCATCACGGCCTCGTCCTGACCGACAACGCGCGCGTGCAGCCGCTCCTCCATCTTGATCAGCTTCTGGACCTCGCCTTCGAGCATCTTCTGCACCGGGATGCCGGTCCAACGCGACACGATCTTGGCGATGTCTTCTTCGTCGACCTCTTCCTTCAGCAAGCGATGCTCCTTCTGGAGGGCGACGAGCTCGGTGTTCTTGGCCTCGAGGTCCTTCTGAACCTTCGGTACCTCGCCGTACTTCAAGCGAGCGGCGCCTTCGAAATCCGCCATCCGCTCGGCGCGCTCGGCGTCGAGACGTAGCTGCTCCAGCCGAGCCTTGAGCTCACGGATTTGCTGAATGAGCGCCTTCTCCTGCTGCCACTGCGAGCGCATGACCTTGCTCTGCTCTTGCAGGTTGGCCAGTTCTTTCTCGATCACGTTGAGGCGGTCTTTCGAGGCGCGGTCCTGCTCTTTCTTGAGGGCCTGACGTTCGATCTCGAGCTGCCGAATCTGGCGTTCGAGCTCATCGAGCTCCTGGGGCAGACTGTCGATTTCCATGCGCAGGCTCGAGGCGGCTTCGTCGATCAGGTCGATCGCCTTATCCGGCAAGAAGCGGTCGGTGATGTAGCGCTGCGAGAGCACCGCGGCGGCGACGATCGCAGAGTCCGTGATGCGCACGCCGTGATGGACTTCGTATTTTTCCTTCAAGCCGCGCAGGATCGAGATCGTGTCCTCGACCGACGGCTCGCCGACGAAGATGGGCTGGAAGCGGCGTTCGAGCGCCGCATCCTTCTCGATGTATTTCCGGTATTCGTCGAGCGTGGTGGCGCCCACTGCACGGAGCTGGCCACGAGCCAGCGCCGGCTTCAGCAGGTTGGAGGCGTCCATCGCACCCTCGGCTGCGCCGGCGCCGACCAGGGTGTGGAGCTCGTCGATGAAGAGGACGACCTGGCCGTTCGACGACTCGATCTCTTTCAGCACCGCCTTCAGCCTGTCCTCGAACTCGCCCCGGTACTTGGTGCCCGCGATCAACGAACCGAGGTCGAGCGCATGGACGCGCTTGTCCTTGAGCGACTCGGGCACATCACCCTGCGCGATCCGCTGGGCAAGTCCCTCGGCGATCGCGGTCTTGCCAACACCAGCCTCGCCGATCAGCACGGGGTTGTTCTTGGTGCGCCGTGAGAGGACCTGGATGACGCGACGGATCTCTTGTTCGCGGCCGATGACTGGATCGAGCTTGCCCTCGCGGGCGAGCGCGGTCAGGTCGCGAGTGTACTTTTCGAGTACCTGGAACTTGGACTCGGGCGAGGCGTCGGTGACCCTTGTCGAGCCGCGCACCTTGGTGAGCGCCTCGAGGACCTTCTCGCGCGTGACGCCGGCGCGTTGCAAAATCCTGGCGGCCTCGCTGTTCGACTCATCCGTGATCGCGAGGAGCAGGTGCTCGGTGGAGAGGTACTCGTCTTTGAGCGCCTCCATCTGGCTCGACGCGGCATCGAGTAGCCGGCGCAGGCGGGACCCAAGATAGGTCTCGGCGCCGTAGACCTTGGGGAGTCGGTCGAGCTGAGCTTTCAGCTCGGCCTCGACTCGCGAGGGTTCGACGCCGATCTGCTGCAGGATGGGACGAACCGTGCCGTCTTGCTGCTGCAGCAAGGCGTACAGCAGGTGCTCGGGCAGGATCTCCTGGTGCTGGGCTTCCTGGGCAAGCGACTGCGCTTGCTGGATCGCCTCCTGCGTCTTTTCGGTTAATCGGTCAGGGCGAAACGGCATGGCGTAGGTTTACCCCACTCAGAATATCCCTTAAACGAGCCCGGAGCCAAAATGGCGCCCCACCCAACCCTCCCCCCAGAGGGGAGGGAAGGAGTGAGGTGTAGGTGTTTGCTTAGACCTCTTTGAAGTCGGCGTCGACCACGTCGCCGTCGTCGGATTTACCGGGCTTGGAGCCCTCGGGGCCGGTCGACGACTGGGCTCCGGCGCCGGCACCCTGCGCCTGGCGGTAGACGGCTTCGCCGATCTTCTGCATGGCGGTCGCCAGCTCCTGGCTGGTTGACCGCATACGCTCGACGTCGTTGTCCTTGATCGCCTGCTTGACCGGCTCGATCTTGCTCTCGACCTCGGAACGGACGGCAGGGTCGATCTTGTCGCCGTTCTCCTGGAGCTGCTTCTCCGCCTGGTAGACGAGGCTATCTGCCTGGTTGCGGGCTTCGACTTCCTCGCGGTGCTTGCGATCCTCCTCGGCGTGCGCCTCGGCGTCCCGCACCATCTTCGAGACTTCGTCTTTGTTCAGCGTGGTGGAGGCGGTGATCGTCACCTTCTGCTCCTTGCCGGTCCCAAGGTCCTTGGCCCGCACGTTGAGGATGCCGTTGGCGTCGATATCGAACGTCACCTCGACCTGCGGCACGCCGCGCGGTGCGGGCGCGATCCCGTCCAGGTGGAACTTCCCGAGCGTCTTGTTCGCCGATGCCATCTCGCGCTCGCCTTGCAACACGTGGATCTCGACCGAGGGCTGGTTGTCCGATGCGGTCGAGAACACCTGGCTCTTGGAGGTCGGGATGGTCGTGTTGCGCTCGATCAGCTTGGTGTTGACCCCGCCGAGGGTCTCGAGGCCGAGCGACAGCGGCGTGACGTCGAGCAGCAGGACATCCTTGACCTCGCCCTTGAGGACGCCGGCCTGGATGGCCGCACCGACGGCGACGACCTCGTCCGGGTTGATGCCGCGATGGGGCTCCTTCCCGTTGGTCAGCTTCTTGACCAGTTCCTGGATGGCCGGCATCCGGGTCGCGCCGCCGACGAGAATCACCTCGTTCAGGTCGGCCGGGGTCAGCCCTGCGTCCTTGAGGGCCGCGTTGAATGGCGCGATCGTCTTTTCGGTGAGGTCGGCCGTCAATTGCTCGAACTTGGAGCGCGCGATCTTGATATCCAGGTGCTTCGGGCCGTTCTGATCGGCCGTGATGAACGGCAGGTTGACCTCGGTCTCCATGCGGCTGGAGAGCTCGATCTTTGCCTTCTCGGCGGCCTCGGTCAAACGCTGCAGGGCCTGGCGGTCCTGGCGCAGGTCGATCCCCTGCTCTTTCTTGAACTCGTCCGCGATGTAGTCGACCAGCCGGCGGTCGTAGTCGTCACCGCCAAGGTGGGTGTCGCCGTTGGTCGCCTTGACTTCGAACACGCCCTCGCCGATCTCCAGCACGGAGACGTCATAGGTGCCACCACCGAGGTCGAAGACGAGGATCTTCTCGTTCTCCTTCTTGTCGAGCCCATAGGCGAGTGCGGCCGCGGTGGGCTCATTGATGATGCGCACCACGTTGAGGCCGGCGATCTCACCGGCATTCTTGGTCGCCTGCCGCTGCGAGTCGTTGAAGTAGGCGGGCACCGTGATGACTGCATCGGTGACTTTCTCGCCGAGGTAGGCCTCGGCGTCGGTCTTGAGCTTCTGGAGGATCATCGCCGAGATCTGCTCCGGGGTGTAGCGCTTCCCCTGGATCTCGACTTCGACCCGGGCTGCATTGCCGGTGATGACCTTGTACGGCACCATCTTCCGCTCGGTCTCCACTTCGTCGTACTTGCGACCCATGAAGCGCTTGATCGAGAAGACGGTGTTCTCGGGGTTGACGGCTGCCTGCCGGCGGGCCAGCTGGCCCACCAGGCGTTCGCCGGATTTGGTGAAGGCGACGACCGACGGGGTCGTCCGACCGCCTTCCGCGTTGGGAATGACCACCGGCTCGCCGGCTTCCATGACGGCGATCACTGAGTTCGTGGTTCCGAGGTCGATGCCTACGGTTTTTGCCATCTCGTAGTACTCCTTAAAGGATGTGCGGGCCCCAGCGCGCTCGCGCCCCGGGCAAGCTGGGCGGTATATACCCGTGCCAATTCGGCGCTAAACGAGTCGAACCCTAGAATAGTTTCAGGTTATATGCGTACGGTGATCGTGGGCTGCGGACGGGTCGGCTCCAGCCTGGCCCGGCAGCTCAGCCAGGAGGGGGATGACGTGGCCGTGGTGGATTCCAGCGAGGCCGCCTTCAACCGTCTCGGCGAAGACTTTGCCGGGGAAATGGTCTTCGGCAGCGCGGTCGACGAGGACATCCTCCGACGTGCCGGCACGGATCGCGCCGAGGCCTTCGTGGCGGTGACCAATGCCGACACCACCAACATCATGGCGGCTCAACTGGCCCAGCACGAGTTCGGGGTCAAGAAGGTGATCTGCCGGATCTACGACCCAGCCCGGGCTGATCTCTACGCCGACCTCGGCATCGAGACGATCTGCCCAACGACTATCGGCGCTGAGAAGGTCGCGCGCTTCTTCGAGAAGTAGGTGGGCCGCATGACGCCCTACCGCCTCACCCGTATCGTCGGCTTCGCGTCGGTGGTGTTGGGCGTCCTCGTCTTGCTCCGCGACCTGATCGAGGTGCATTCCGTGCCCTATGGCATTGCCGGCGTCGGCCTGGTGGCCTTCGGCGCCTGGCGGTTGCAAGCGGCGGCGCGGCTTCCGCATTGAGCCTCACGCTCAGCCCGCTCGGCATCACGCTGGCGGTCGCGTTTACGGTCGGCCTCGCCGGCACCCTCGGGTGGATGCTGCGGGTTCCGCCGCCGGCGCCGCGGGGCGCGACCAGCACCGTGCGGTCCGTGGAGTCGATCCGCAAGGTGCTGGTGCCTGTCCTCGACCTCGGCGCGTCTGTTCGGGCGGTGGAGCTGGCGGCCCGCCTGAACCAGGGCCACAAAGCCGAAATGTTGATCGTCTATGTGCATGAGATCCCCCTCCAGGCGCCGCTTGCCATGCCCGAGAAAGACCCCCGGATCCAGCGGGCGCTCAACGCGGCCGCGTTCATCGCAACGCAACACGCGATCCAGCCTCGCACCAAGGTCAACGTCGCCCGCCAGGCCGGCCACCGCATCGTCGAGATCGCGCGCGAGGAGAACGTAGACCTGATCGTGATGGGGATCAGCCACCAGAACCGGCCAAATGAGAGCCCGCTCGGCCGGATTGCCGAGCACGTGGTTCGCAACGCGCATTGCGAGGTGGTCGTCGATCGGGTGCCACGCCAGAAGATGGCGCTGATCCCGACCGAAATGGATTAGCGCGACAGGAGAGCGTAGACCGTCACCGTGCCGACGGCGTTGTTGAGGCCGTGCAGCAGGACCGTGTTGGTCAGTGAGCCAGTCCATGCATAGACCACGGCGAGCACGATGCCCATGTAGATGAAGACCGGTAGCAGCGCGAAGCTGACCGTAGGACTCGCATGCGCCAGGCCGAACGCGATCGCGCTCAGAAGCACGGCCACCCACAGAGGGAATCGGCGGCGGAGCAAGCCGAACAGCATGCCGCGAAAGAACGCCTCCTCGCAGAGAGGCGCCGCGACCGCGGTCACGAGCAGGGCAAGCACCAGGATGCCAAGGCCGTGCGGATGCTGAATGAAGAGCTGGCGGGTGTTGCCCGGAACCACGCGACCGCCGTTCAACGCCGCGGATGAGAGCGCGGTGACGACCGCGATGCCGATATACCAGGGAACCACCAGCGCCAGCGTCAGGCCGAGGTCACGCGGCGTTGGCCAGTGCAAGCCGAGGAAAGCAAGCGGTGACCCCAGTCGCCGCAGCGCGACGGCAATCCCGGCGCCAAAGGCCAGGTAGATGGCGAGCGTCGCGCTCAGCGCAATGGTCTCCAGGTTGGCGCGATAGAAGAAGCGGTCCAGGCGTGACACCACGACGACCCCGGCGAACACCAGGATGACGCCCAGGATGGTAAAGACGAGAACGGGGAGGAGGTCGAGCCAGCGCAGCTGCGCTTCCGGCTGTGGTGCTGCGGTCGGAGCGACGCCTTCCATCGACCAATTATCCGCAGGCGGCGGTCGTCAGCTGGCGGTCCGCTGGCTGAGCCGCTCGCCGTAGGGCAGGCCCAGGGTCGCGCGGATCTCGAGGCTCAGACGGCCGAGGGCCACCCTCGACTTGAGGAAGTAGCGCTGCACGTTGGGCGCCGCGTGCCACCAAAGGTTGTCTTCGGGCATGGTGTTGCTCAGGATCCAGATTGGAATCGCACCGGAGACCGGGTCGCCGCCCCAGCGCTCGACCAGTTCCCGGCCGTCAACATCAGGCAGCTTGAGGTCGACGAGGATCAGGGCGGGTACGCGGTCCCGAACGAATGCCGCCGCCTCCGCCCCAGTGCGGGCGTGCTCGAGGGGAATTCCGTCGCGGCGAAGCTGCAACACGTACAGGGCCGCGACGTCTGCATCGTCCTCGATGAGGAGGACCCGCCGCTCCCACGCCACACAGCGACACTAAGAGAGCAAGCTTGCGAGAGGCATTGCGTCGGCTAGAGACCGATGGGTCCAGCGGCCTATTCAGGCAGCCGGCCGCATCCGCTTTCGCGCCGTGCGGTATGCGTCGTAGGCGCAAAACCCCCACAGACCGAGACCGCCAAGGTCGAGCGGAATCCCGAGTGCGGCGCCCACCACCGTCAGATCGAGCTCGGTGCCGATCACGACCGGTCCAAGGATGGCCGCGAAGAACACAACGCCTTTGAGCGGCGCTCCCGCGTACCAGTGGCCGAGGCCGGGAACGATCGACAGGCGGGCGGCACGACCCGGGCTGATCGGTCGTTGCTTCGCAAACCGTCGCGTGCCATCGATGATCTCGCCTTCGACCGGCTGCACCTTGAGCTGGGCGCCGCAACGCTGGCAGAAGAGCGCCTCGGCGGCGACCGGCTGCTCACAACGCGGACATGTCTGCACGCAACAAGCGTACTAGCATTACCGACGGTGCCGGCACCCGAAATGTCTTCGGTTTCGATCACGATCCGGATCCAGGAAGGGATCGCTCGGATCACGCTGAGTCGACCACCACTGAATGTGCTCGACGTCGAAATGCTGCGACGCCTCAATGACGCGCTGCGCGAATGCGACGCCACCTCGATACGCGTCGTGGTACTCAGCAGCGCTCTCCCCCAAGCGTTTTCGGCCGGCGTCGAGGTGCGGGATCACCTCGCCACCCGGCTGGACGCGATGCTGTCAGAAGTCCGGGAAAATGCGCGACTCCTGCTGAGTCTGAAGCCGGTGACGATCGCCGCCATCCACGGGTCGACGCTCGGTGGCGGGGCGGAGCTCGCCTTGCTCTGTGACATCGTGCTGGCCGGCGACGACACCGTCTTCGGCTTTCCCGAAATCAAGCTCGGAGCATTCCCGCCGGTGGCGGCCGCGTACTTGCCGGAGCTGTGCGGCGCCCCGCGGGCCATGCGGTTGCTGCTCGGCGAGTCCATCACCGCGGCCGCCGCTGAGGCCGCCGGCCTCGTATCCCAGGTCGTTCCGGCAGCGCAGCTCGTGGAGGCGGTCGATCGGGTGGCGGCTGAGGTGGCCGGTCGCAGTGGCGTCGCGCTTCGCGCGCTCACCACCGCCACTCGCGGACAGCGAGCGCCGGCTCTGCTGCAACGGCTCGATGCCGCAATCGCGACTTACCGGGCGACCGTCGGGCCCTCGCGCGACGCCAAGGAAGGAATCAGCGCGTTCCTCGAAAAACGAGCGCCCGCATGGAGTCACCGCTGACCAATAAACGTCGCTCGCTGGCCGAGGCGATCGCCGAGCAGGTCCATGACGGCGATGCGGTCGCGCTCGGATTGGCGCTCGAATCCGGCATTCCGTTCGCCGCCGTGCACGAGATCATCCGCCAGCGACGCAAGGACCTGACGCTGATCGGACCCATCTCGGACATGGCCTTCGACCAACTGATCGCCGCCGGTACGGTGGCGAAAGTCATCGCCGCCTGGGTGGGCAACGTCGCGGGCGGATCGGGCTACGGTTTTCGGCGCGCCTACGAGCAGGGCCATCCCCGGCGCATCGTGATGGAAGACCATTCGAACTTCACCGTCGGGCTGGGGCTCAAGGCGGCGGCGATGGGGCTGCCCTACTTACCGACGTTCACCGGGATGGGTGGCGATATCGTGCGCGGCCATCCTCGGATTCGGCCGATCGAGGATCCGTTCGGTGGACCGGGTCTGCTGGCCGTCGGCGCCATCAAGCCCGACGTTGCCATCGTCCACGCTCAACGCGCGGATGCCTCGGGAAATGCGCACTTGTGGGGGAACCTGGGCCTCACCGTCGAAGCCGCCTACGCGGCGCGTCGCACCATCGTCGTCTGCGAAGAGATCGTCCCGGATGACGTGATCCGCAGCGATCCGAATCGCACGATGATCCCTGGCTTCCTGGTCACCGCGGTGGTCGAGGAGCCGGGTGGCGCGCTGCCCTCGTCGGTGCAAGGGTACTGGCGCCGCGACTTCCAGACCTTTCTTGCGTATCACGGGTTGTCAAAAACGCCGGACGGATATCAGTCCTGGCTCAAGGAGTGGGTGCTCGACCTGCCCGATCGGCGTGCCTACCTGCGCCACATGGGCGAGGCCGCCGTCGAGCGCTTACGCGTGCGCGATCGCCGGCTTGCCGCCGCTGCCAATTTCGCGCCATGATCGCGACCTACACCCGCAAGGAGTTGATGGTGGTGGCGGCCGCCCGTGAGATCCGCGATGGCGAGGTTGTCTTCGTCGGGATGCGCCTCCCATTGCTCGGCTTCGGACTGGCGAAGGCCACTCACGCTCCGACCGCGATCGGGCTCTTCGAGAACGGCGTCATCCGCGATCGGCCCGCCGAGGCCTTCATCTACACCATGGGCGATCCGCCCAATATCGTCGGCGCGATCGCCTGCCTCGGGCTCAACGACGTAATGAGCCTGCTACAGCAGGGACGCGTCGACGTCGGCTTCATCGGCGGCGCCGAAATCGACCCCCAGGGCAACCTCAACACCACCCGGACGAGCGGCAGCGGCTCCATGGTCCGCCTGCCCGGGAGCGGCGGTGGCGGCGATATCGCCTCGCTCGCGGGGCGGACCGTCTTGATCATGGAGCACGAGCCGCGCCGTTTTCGCGAGCGCGTCGATTACATCACGTCACCGGGACATTTTCCCGGCCGTCGACGGGGAGGCCCGGCCACGCTGATCACGACGCTCGGCGTTTTCGACCTGTCGAGTGGGGAGGTCCGGGCGGCCAGCCTGCATCCGGGCGTAACAGCAGCCCAGGTGCGTGCCGCGACCGGTTTCACGATTGCGATCGACGATTCGGTTCCGGCCACGACCCCGCCCTCGACGGATGAGCTCGCTTACATCCGTCGCGCCGATCCGGATGGCTTCTGGACCGGCGACAGAACGAAAGGCGAATGACAGCGACGGCCCCGGTCTGGTCACCAACGGACCAGCAGGCCCGCCAGAGCCGAATCTTTACGTTCATGCACGAGCTCGGCTGCACCAGCTATTCAGAGCTCTGTCAGAAGGCCGCGCAAAACCCGCCCTGGTTCTGGGATGCGCTGGTCAAGGATCTCGGCGTCGTATGGTCGACGCCCTATGGCGAGGTGATGGACACCTCGGACGGCATACCTTTGACCAGGTGGTTCCCCGGCGGACGATTGAACGCCTATGCGTCGGCGGTGGTCCGGTATCGCCGGTCGGATCCAGACCGCCTCGCGATCATCGGCGAAACCGAGGCTGGAACCTCGAGGCAGCTGACCTACGCGCAACTCGATGAGGCGGTTGAGCGTGTGGCATCCGGGCTGCGCGAGATCGGCGTCGAGCGCGGGGTTGCGGTCGGGCTCTACCTGCCGCTGGTGATCGAGAATGCCGTCGCCCTGTTGGCCTGTACCAAGCTGGGCGCGGTGGCCGTGCCGCTCTTTTCGGGCTTCGGCGCGGAAGCCATCCGTCAGCGGTTGTCCGATGCCCAGGCGCGCGTGCTGATCACGGCGGACGCGGCCGTCCGGCGCGGCCGGCCGGTCTTGATGAAGCCGATCGCGCTGGAGGCGGCCGCCGGACTTCCCGACTTGAAACGGCTCGTCGTCGTGAGGTGCGCGGGTGTCGAGACCGTGAAGAATGGCGGCCACGAGGTCGCGTGGGAGGACCTCGACCAGCCGCGGCCGCGGGTGGAGACGGAGGCGATGCGGCCGGACGAACCCTTGTTGCTCCTCTACACCTCGGGCACCACCGGCCGCCCCAAGGGGACGGTCCATGGGCACGCGGGTCTTCCGATCAAAGCCGCGCAGGATTGGGCGCTGGGGATGGACGTCCGCCCGGGTGAGCGCGTGATGTGGGTGACCGACATGGGTTGGGTGATGGGGCCGCTGCTCGTCTATGGCAGCCTGATGCTGGGTGGCACCGCCGTCTTCTACGATGGCGCTCCCGACTATCCGGAGCCGCGGCGCGTGTGGCAGGTGGCGGACCGTCACGGCGTGACACACCTCGGCATCTCCCCCACGCTGACCCGGGTCCTGATGGCATCGGGAAACGACGCCGCCCCGGAGCGCCCCGTCTCCCGATTGCGCGTGCTGGCATCGACCGGCGAGCCGTGGACCCCCGAAGCCTGGACCTGGCTGTTCGAGACGGTCGGCCGCGGACAACTCCCGATCATGAATTATTCGGGCGGCACCGAATGCGGCGGCGGCCTGCTGTCAGGAAACTTCCTGACACCATCGAGGCCAGGCAGTTTCGCAGGGCCGATCCCCGGCATCGACGCCGCTGTCTTCAACGACCGCGGCCAGCCGGTCACGGGCGAGGTGGGCGAGCTGGTGATCCGCCAGCCGTACCTGGGCATGACGCTGGGATTCTGGAAAGACCCGCAACGGTACCTCGACACTTACTGGTCGCGCTGGCCCGACATCTGGGTGCACGGCGATTGGGCGATGATCGACGAGGACGGGCTCTGGTACATCCTCGGGCGGTCGGACGACACCATCAAGGTCGCCGGCAAGCGGGTGGGACCGGCCGAGGTCGAAGCCGCCGCCCTCGATGGAACGGCCGCGGCCGAGGCAGCTGCGGTGGGGGTGCCCGACCCGATCAAAGGCCAATCGGTGGTGGTCTTCGTGGTGGCTCGGCCCGGGGCGGATCCGGCGGCGATCCCTGGAGCGGTGTCGCGCAGTATCGAACGCTTGCTGGGTAAGCCATTCAAGCCGGCGGCGGTGCACGTCGTCCCCCGCCTGCCCAAAACTCGCAACGGCAAGATCCTGCGGCGCGTGATCCGCAATGTCTTCCTCGGGGCTCCACCAGGCGACCTGTCGTCCATCGACGACATGGGTTCCCTCGAACCGATCCACCAGCTTGGCAGTACTCCCTCTCCCTCCGCTGGAGGGCAGGGAGCGGGCTAGTTTCGGAAGTATTCGCGCAAAGGGAGATTGCTCGCCCATCCAGCGGCGCCCAGGTGGCTGAGGCGGAAGCCGTCTTCGATGGTGCGCAGCAGGCCGTAGTGATTCTCGGCGACGCCCGAGCGGAAGCCGCTGATCGCGTTGGGGGCGATCACCAGGGTGGCGACGTGTCCGCCCCAGCTGCCGCTGCAGCAAGCGGCGTTGCTCGAGCCCTCATCCCAGGTGATGAACAGCACCCCATTGTTGCGGAAGGCAGCCGAGCCGGTGATCGCGGGCACGACGGTACGCAGCCAGGCATCGCCGGTGCCGACCGGACAGTCGTGCGTGTCGTCGCACATGTTCGGCGTAATCCACACGAAGTCGGGCACGCGGCCGCTGTTCATGTCGACCCAAAACTGGGTGAAGGGCGCGATGTGGGCGGCGCATCGTGCTGCGTTGCTGCGGATGTCGTTGTAGTACATGAACGGGTTGTGCTTCATCGCATAGTTGCCTGACGAAGCCCCCTTGTAGCACGGCACCGGCATGTCCTCCATGTACGCCTTCCACGATCGACCGCTCCCCTCCACCTGGTCCGCGATGTTGGTCGCGCTGACGAAGCAGGTCGTGCAGTCGCTGGCGATCCCGAACGTGCTGCCGGCGGTGAGCGCGAGGTAGTTGGGCAGGCTCGGATGGGATGCCCCGTAATAGTTGGTCGCCAGGCCATAGCTGTTAACGAGGCCGTTGGTGTAAGGAGCGGCTGGATTACCGATCACGCTGTTGTACTCGTGGTTTTCCATGACGATCACGAAGACATGGGCGAAGGACGGAATGGCCGCGGCGACTGGCGGTTCGGCTGCCGGTCCGCTGACCGGGACGGCCGCGCTCGCCGCCGGCGCCAACGGCGCCGTCGGTGTCGCCTTGCCGAGCGCGATCCGCGTAGCGCGCCGCGCCTGGAGGTCGCCATCGTCGCCCGCGGACGGGGCGGGATAGCTGGTCGTTGGGGCGATCGAGGCGGTCGGATTGCTTCGCAGCACCATCAGCGTAGGCACGGCCATCATCACGCCGGCGCCGAGAATGATGATCGCGGCTCTCAGGCCCAACCCTCGCATGCCACGATTGACGCGATCACCCAGTGCGTCTTGCGATTTTGCACGTAGCGTGACACAACGCGATATGAATCCTTCTGCCGGGTTGGAACGTTGTAGTGAGTAGGAGAAATCTGATGAAGCCCCTGAACGCCGAGCTCGCCGCCCGGGCCTGGGAGTTCGCCCAGGGTCTCGACCTGGAAGAGTACCGCCGGCTGCAGTCAGAAGTGCGTTCGGCCTGGCCGGCCACCACCAAGCTGCAGGGTCTCGACTTCGACCGCGCCTTCCTGGCGTTCATCGCCGAACGCTGGATCGATAAAGCGGCCTAGGCCGCCTCCCCCTTGTCCGCAAGCACGCCTGAACTCAGGCGTTACTCGGGCTAGGCACCGGACATGTCGATCAATGATGGCCTGGCGTTGATCCGCCGGCATGACTTCGAAGGCGCTCTGCCACTGCTGGCCGCCGAGGTTCGCAAGCGTCCAGACGACGCCTATGCGGCCTATTACCTCGCCTATGCGTTCGTGGGCGCCCAGGACCCCCAGCCGGCGGTCACGCTGCTCGCCAAGATCGTCGAGGTCCATCCGGACTTCACCGATGCCCGCAGCCTGCTTGGCCTGGCCCGTATCCGGATTTCCGACTTTGTCGGGGCGACCACCGAGTATGAGACCGTGCTCGCCCGCGAACCGAAAAACGCCGCCGCGCTGCTGGGCCTGGGGATGATCGCCTACTGGAAGCGGGAAACCGCGGTCGCCGAAGACTACCTCGATCGCGCCTTGCGCGGCGACCCGTCTGCGCGCGATGCCCTGGTCTTCAAGGCCGACCTGCGTTACGCGGCCGGCGACGTGACCGGCGCGGTGATGCTGCTGCGAGACGCCAAGCGACTGCGCCGGCCGGCGCTGCCGGAGATCGCGGATGCGGAGATCGCCGATCGGCTGCTCCGGTACGAAGCAGCCCTCCAACCGATCCGCCGGGCGCGCGGCGGCTTGCCCGACATGCCCGGCTGGGTGCTTTGCGTACTGGGTGGCACGCTGGCGCTCAGCTTGATGGCGGCGGCTGGCCTTCCGGGAGCATGGAGTGGCATGCGGCATTACCAGGACGGCAAGGCACGGCTGGTGACCCAGGACTATCCCGGCTGCGCCGCCGAAATGGAACAGGCGGTGGAGTCGGTGCCGAACTCACCCAAGGTCTGGGCGTACGAGGCGTACTGCTTCCTGCTCGACAAGGACACCAAGGCCGGGCTCAGCGCCTGGTACACGGCCCGAAGCTACGATCCCGCGGTCACTCTCGACACTTCCTCCGACCAGCTGGCGCTGCTCGCCAAGATCAAGGCGGCCAATGCCCCGCCAAAGGTGACGGCCAAATGAGCGGCGCGGTCGACCCGATCCAGGAAGACCTTCCCTTCGAGGCGCCGGCCACGCCGCCCGTCTCGGCGGGCACGCCAGCCTGGGTGGCGGCGCGACCCAAGGCCGAGCTGCCGCCATCCCTGTACGACCAGCTGTTGACCCGACTTCGCGCCATCCCCTGGGCGCGCTGGCGCGCTGCGGCAACGCCGGTGCTGAAGTCTGGAGCCGGGCAGCTGGGCTCGGTCGCCAGGGTGGCCGTGAACCGCGGCGGCCGCGTTGCTCGCGTCGCGGTCATGCGTGGAGCGCCTTACACGCTGCGGCTTGCCAAGGCCACCGCCCGCATCAGCCTGATTCGCGCCTTCCCGCTGCTGATCGCTCGCACCATCCATCTGTTCGGCTTCCCGGCGGTGGTGCTGCGCACGGCGATCCAGTTCGCGGTCGCGCACCGCGCCGGCCTCGCCATCGACGAGGTCACGTATTTTGTCGTCGACGACCCGGCGGGCTACACCGTGTACGAAGCCCCGCCATGGCTGGGGACAGCGATCTCGATCGCGTACATCCCGACGCTCGTTTTGTTCCTGCTCGCGGTTCTGTGCCTGGCCCCCGCACTCGCGCCGCGCACCGTTTTGCAACTGCCCACCACCTGGATGACCGGCGTGCAGCTCTGGCTCGGATTGTCCTTCGCCGCGCATGCGCTGCCGTCCTATGAAGAAGCGGGCCCGGTTGCGGAGCAGGCGCGCGTGGGGGTCCTCAAGGCCGACCCGGTGTCCGTCTTCTGGTTGATCCCGGCGCAGATCGTCGCTCTCCTCACCCGCTTCGGCGGCATCGTTCCGGCGGTCGTCGGCGTGCTCGCCAGCTGGTGGCTGGCGACCGCGATCTTTCACTAAGCGCCGCGGTCCGCACTGACATCGTTTCCTGTACGCTTCCCCGGTGGCCAGCAGCCGCTCCCTGGGGGTACTGTTCAGCTTGCTCGCCGCCACCCTGCTCGCGGGGTGCGGCGAGGACACGGGCGCCGCGCCACCCCTGCAAGCCAGCGTCTATTCATCGGTCGGCTGCAAGAGCGGTCAAGGATTCCAGCACCCAACGCTCGGATACCATCTGTGCTTCCCGAACGGCTGGACCGCCCGCGATTACACCGCCGAGCCTGGCTCCGGCGGTGCCGTGAGCGTCGTCGTCTTCGGGACTCCCTCGGCCGTGCCCGCCCACGTCCCGGCGTCGGGTACGTTTATGCCGCCGATCGAGATCCGGGTGGTCACTGGGCCCAAAGATCAGGCCGAAGCCAGTCTGACCGGCGGGAATCAGATCACCCAGACGACGGTGGCGGGCATCAGCGCCGACCGGATCGCGGTCGCGGATTCCGGTCCGGCCAACGGCGCGGTCATCGTGGTCTTCGAGCACCAGACCAACACCTTCGAGCTCGAGGAGGCGCCTGGCGGCGGCAACGACACCGCCTTCCAGCAGGTGCTGGAGAGTTTTTCTTTCCCCTCGAGCTAGCACCGATGTTCCCTGCCCTCACGGCGAGGGGCAGGGTGGGGGTTCTCCGGCCGGCTGGTGGAGGCGGCGAGAATCGAACTCGCGTCCGAAGCAGCGTCCCGCAAGACATCTACGAGCGTAGTCCCGGATTTGATCTCACCCTGGCGTCTCCCCTGGGACCGGATCCGCCCGAGCCAGTCGCGGTAGGAAGTCCCTCCGGCGGCCGCGACGCCCGCCGAAAGCGAGTCAGCGGAGTTTACGCCGGACACCGCTCCTGCTGACCGAGAGCGGGCCGGCGCCGGGGATAAATCCCCGGTTGACTACGCTACTTACGCAGCGTAAGCCAGTTGACGATTGGCGTTTATAGCCTTGCCGCTTTTACGTGCTCGGCGACACGGCCCGCCATCTTGCAGACCACTACCCCGTCGAGACCTGGCGCCCCCGCCAGTCAGTCGGAGCAAGGCTATTTTACCCCGGCCCGCGGTGTGCAGAAACCTACGAAATTTTTCGTAAGCGGGCAGGCCGGCTGGACGGGAGCCGGCGGCGGGGCGTTAGTCGGGTCATTATCCGGGTGGTTCACGCTTTCCGCATGGCGGCTTTGTGGCGTGCGTTCAGACCGCTCGACGATGAGACCGGACAGTCACTGGTCGAGTACTCGCTGATCCTCTGCCTGGTGGTCGTCGTCCTCATCATCATCGTCATGCTCATCGGCAACCAGGCGCAGAACATGTACTGCAATATCTCCGGCGGCGTCGGCGCCTAAACCCGCGTTCTGACCGCCCGGTCCATCTCCCGGCGCGCATCCCGAGCCGCGATCGTTTCCCGCTTGTCGTACTGGCGCTTGCCCTTGGCCAAACCGATCTCCAGCTTGACGCGGTTCCCCTTCCAGTAGAGGCGAAGCGGCACCAGCGTCAAGCCCTTCTGCTTGAGCGTGATCTCCAGGCGGATGATTTCCGCCCGGTGCAAGAGCAACTTGCGCTCGCGCTTGGATTCGTGGTTGCTGCTCTGTCCCCGTACGTAGGGACTGATGTGCACGTTGACGAGGTACGCCTCTCCCCCACCAAATCGAACGTAACCCTCGCGCAGGTTGGCGCCGCCCTCACGCAGCGACTTGATTTCGGTGCCGACCAACTGGATGCCGGCCTCGACCGACTCGAGGATGAAGTAGTTATGGAACGCCGCCCGGTTGCTGGCGATCGTGGTGTCGACGTCACGCTTCTTCTTGCCCATCAGCGCCGCCCTCGCGCCCAGGCGGCCGCCGTCATCCGCCGGCCACCCGGCGGTTGGACCTCGTCGACCACGTAGATGCCGTCGGCGGTTGGCACCGGGATGCCGTCCCCTGTGGCACCGTCGAGATGCCCGCGGATCACCTTCAGCTCGACCCCCTTGAGCGTCATCCAGCAGCCGAGCCGCTCGCTCAACGCGCGCACGCGACGATCGATTTCCGAGGCGGACATGGTGGCCGGCTTAAGCTTGCCATCCTCCGAGGTGAGCCGCGGCGCATGCGTCGCTCCCTCGGTGGGTTGGGGCACCAGCGTGATCGCCCCGCGCTGCAGCTCGTCGAGGGTTGCGACTATCAACTGGGCGCCCAGGCTGGCGAGCTGGCCTTCGAGTGGACCGGCGGTCGCGTCGGGGCCCAGCGGCACGCGGGCCTGCGCCAGAATCGGGCCGGTGTCGACGCCCGCGTCCATTTGCATGATGGTGACGCCAGTCTCCGAATCGCCACTGAGAATGGACCATTCGATGGGCGCCGGGCCACGGTGCCGAGGCAGCAGCGAGGCGTGGACGTTCAGCGTCCCCAGTCGCGGCGCACCGAGCAGGCTCGCCGGAAGGATCTGCCCGTACGCCACCACGATCATGACGTCGGCGCCTACCTCGCGAATCCGAGCTTGCGCCGCTGCATCCTTGATCCGTTCGGGCTGAAAGACATCCAGGCCGAGCTCCAGGGCGAGCCGCTTGGTCGCCGATTCCAGCAACCTGAGTCCACGCCCCGCGACCCGGTCAGGCTGCGTCACAACCAGGGCGATGTCGTGGCCGGCATCCCGAAGCTGATGCAGCGTCGGCTGGCCAAAGGCGGCGGTCCCGGCGAAGACGATGCGCAGCTTAGGCGCCGACGAGTTCCGCTTCCCTCTCCTCCTCCTGCGGCTCGACCTTGCGCAGGGTGTCGAGACTGGTCAACCGGTCCGTGAACAGAATGCCGTCGAGGTGGTCGATCTCATGCTGAATGGCACGCGCCAGCAGGGCATCGCCCTTGACCTTGACCGGCTTGCCCTGGCGGTTCAGCCCCCGCGCCACCACCTGCATGTACCGTTTCACCTCACCGACGTAGCCCGGCACGGAGAGGCACCCTTCGAGGCCGATCTGCTCACCCTCCCACTTCACCATCTCCGGGTTGACCAGGGTGTGCAGGTTGGTGTCGGTCTTGATCACCACCACCCGCAAGCCGACGCCAACCTGAGGCGCCGCCAACCCGACGCCAGGCGCGGCGACCATGGTGTCCACCATGTCGTCGATCAGGCGCCGGATGCTGCTGTCGACGCGCGCGACCCGCTTCGCCTTCTGGCGAAGGATCGGCGCTTCCTGGGTCAAGATTGGAAGGATGGCCATGGTCTGTAACTTACATCGGGTCGACGTCGAGGCTCCAGCCTCGCCCGCGCGGTAAGCCGTCCGCCGCGCGGTGCAGATCGTTCCCTTTGAGGGTCACCTCGAAACGGAATTCGTCCTTGAGGCGGTAGACGAACGCGGGAGAGGGTCCGAGGACCTCGATGTCGCCCAAATTGAGCAGCGCGATTGTAGCACGCAGATGTTCGGCGGCCGTTTTCGCCTCGAGCTCGGCGCGGGCTTCGTCGCGGTGCCCGTAGGTCGCCACGATCAGCTCGCCGAAGGGCGGAAATCGATAGGCGCGTCGGACCTCGAGCTCCTCGCGGTAGAAGCCACGGTAGTCGTGATACCGGGCGTGGCGAATGGCCGGATGCTCGGGCGTGTAGGTCTGGATCAACACCTGCGACGCGCCCGTGCCACGCCCGGCCCGGCCGGCGACCTGGGTCAGCAGGCTGAAGGTTCGCTCGGAGGAGCGGTAATCCGGGAAGTGCAGGCCGGTGTCGGCATTGACCACGCCAACGGTTGTGACGCGCGGAAGGTCGAGGCCTTTCGCCACCACCTGGGTGCCGACCAGGATGTCGGCCTCACCCGAGACCATGCGGTCGAAGACGAGGTCCGCGGCATCCGCCGTTTTCATCACATCGCGGTCGAGCCGCAGCACCCGGGCGGCCGGAAACAGCGTCCGCACCTCGTGCTCGATGCGCTCGGTGCCGATGCCGAAACTCTTGATGAAGCGGCTCCCGCAGGCGGGGCAGCGCCGCGGCATCGGCTCGCTGCTGCCGCAGTAGTGACACTGCAGCCGGTTGAGGCTGGCGTGATACACGAGGGCCACGCTGCAGTGCGGACACTCGCGTACCGCCCCGCAGTCGCGGCACAAGACGAAGGTCGCGAGGCCTCGCCGGTTGAGAAACAAGATCGACTGCTCCTGCCGGGCCAGCGAGCCGCCGATTGCGGCCTGGAGCTCGCGGCTCAGCGGGCTGAAGTGTTGGGCGCCGAGCTCCTGGCGCATGTCGACCACGGTGACCGGCGGCAGCGCCCGTCCTTGCGCGCGATGCGGCAGCTCGAGCAAATGCTCCCGGCCCGCCAGCGCGGCGCTGTAGGTCGCCACGCTCGGGGTCGCGCTCCCGAGCACGAGCACCGCGCGGGTGCGCCGCGCCAGCCAACGCGCGACCGTCGGCGCGTGGTAGCGGGGCATCCGTTCCTGTTTGAAGGCCGACGACTCTTCTTCATCGATCAGGATCAAGCGCAGGCGCGGCAGCGGGGCAAAGACCGCGGCGCGCGGGCCGATCACGATGTCGGCCTCGCCGCGCCGGATCCGCCACCACTCCGCCGCCCGTTCGGCCTCGGTCAAGCCGCTGTGCAGCACGGCGAGGTGGCCGGGAAAGCGTGCGGCGAAGCGGCCGACGGTCTGCGGCGTGAGGGCGATCTCGGGCACCAGCACCAGGGCCTGCCCTTCGGCCGCCAGGACCTCGTCGAGCAGCGCCAGGTAGACCTCCGTCTTGCCGCTGCCGGTGACGCCGTGCAACAGGAACACGTCCGACTCCTGGCGGGCGATCGCGACACTGATGCGCTCGCGCGCGGCCAACTGCGCCGGCTCGAGCTGGATGCGCGGCGACACCGCGACCTCGCTCGCCTTCTGGAGGATGCGGCTCTGCCGCCGGCGCTTGACCGTCCGGCGCACGACGGCGCGCACCCGCGGCGGCACAACAGCGCGAATCACCTCGTCGAGCGGCACGAGGTAATGTGACGCGACCGAGCCTGCCAGCTCCACGAGGACTGCCGGCAGCACCGGCTCGGCATCGATCATTGCCTCGATTCGTTTCAGTTCCAGCACCGCCGGCGCCTGGTCCAGGGCATAGACGAACCCGGTCACGGATCGCTTGCCGAACGGAACCCTGACCCGGTGGCCGACCTCGATCAGCCCGATCAGCTCGTCCGGGACGGCATAGTCGAAGAGGCCGCTGTGGCTGCCGACGCGCGCATCGACGGCGACCTGCGCCACCTGGCGAACCGCGGTCTCAGGCGCCGCGGTTGCGACAGGCATCAATGGCATCCCAGATCCGTCCGGCTACCTCCCACTTGGGCAGCCGCGGAACCTCAGCCACGACACCCGATGAACCAACGATGGTGACGGCGTTGTAATCGCTGGCGAGTCCCTGGCCGTCGATGCCCACCTGATTGGCGACGATCATGTCCAGGTCCTTGGCATCGAGCTTCTGTTGCGCCTGGGATCGAAGGTCTTCCGTCTCTGCCGCGAAGCCAACCCGGAACAGGCCGGGGCGGCGTCCGAGCGATTTCAGGATATCGACATTCGGCCGCAGGTAGAGATCTATCGGCTTGTCGGTCCGTCGAAGCTTCGCCGGCGCAACCGTGTCCGGTGCATAGTCGGCCACCGCAGCCGCCATCACCAGGACGTCGGCGCCCGCGGAGGCCTGCTCGAGCGCGGCCAGCATCTCTTTGGCACTCCCAACCGCGACCTCGTGGATCCCTTCCGGGTTGGTGGCCACCGTCGTGACCAGGGTGACCGCCGCGCCGCGAGCCGCCGCCACCTCGGCGAGGGCGCGCCCCATCTTGCCGCTGGAAAAATTCCCGACGTAGCGCACCGGGTCGACGGCTTCACGAGTCCCCCCCGCGCTGACCACCACGCGGAGGCCGTCGAAGTTCCGCCGGTTGGCGAGCACGGCCTCGAGCACGGCGATGATGCGCTCGGGCGCCGCCAGCCGGCCCACCCCGAACTTTCCCGACGCCAACCGGCCGCTCGCCGGCTCGACGATCACGGCGCGTCGCGACTGCAGCGACGCCAGGTGATCCTGCGTTTGCTGATGCATGAACATGAGGTCGTTCATCGCCGGGGCAATCACGAGCGGGGCACGGCTTGCCAGCACCGTGCCCGACACGATCTCATCCGCGATGCCGAGGGCGAGCCTGGCGATCGTGTTGGCGGTGGCGGGCACGACGGCGATGACCTCGGCCCATTCGGCCAGCTTGATGTGCGTTTCCCCACCGCCGGTTGCGGCCAGCCAATCGGCGGCGACGGGGTTGCCTGAGACGCTTTCGAAGGTGAGGGGTGTCACAAACCGTGTCGCCTCCGGCGTCATGAGGACCCGGACCTCCGCCTCGGCTTCGGTCAGCAGGCGTATGCATTCGATCGCCTTGTAGGCGGCGATGCCGCCGCTGACCGCCACAGCGACGCGGCGCCCGTTGAGACGGCCGCCACTCATACCGGCGTTTGCCGGCGGGTATGCTCCGCGGCGATCATGGCCAGGATCTCGCGCGCCGTCTCGTCGATGTCACGATTGCAAACCACATGCTCGTAGTCCTTCGCCAGCCCGAGCTCGATCAGGGCCTCTCGCTGCCGGATCGCGAGCGCCTGCGGCGACTCGGTATTGCGGCCGGTGAGGCGGCTCAACAGCTCCTCGGTCGAGGGCGGCGTGATGAAGATGAACAGCCCCTCAGGCTTGCGCTTGCGGACGAAGGTTGCGCCGTGAACGTCGATCTTCAGGATGATGTCCTCACCCCGGTCGAGTGCTTCCTCGACCCGTCGGCGGGAGGTGCCGTAGTACTCGTCGTAGACCCTGGCCCACTCCAGGAACTCCTTCTGCTCGATCAGGCGAAGGAACTCCGGCTGCGACACGAAGGTATAGCTGTGGCCGTCAACCTCGCCGGGACGCGGCGCCCGCGTCGTGTACGACACCGAGTATTTCAACTGGGGCGCCAGCTCGAAGAGGCGCCGCAAAACGGTATCCTTCCCCACTCCGCTTGGACCGGAGATCACGATCAAGAGCCCCTGCTTGGGCTGGGTCATCTGATCACCGCATTTTACGGTGGGCCAGCGAATTCCACGCCAATTCGAAATCTTCCGGGGGTGAGCTTTCCCATTTCATCGACGTCCCGGTTCGTGGGTGGCGAAGCGTCAGGGCGTCCGCGTGGAGGGCGGGTCGGGCAATCAACGGCGAGCGGCGACCGTAGACGGGATCGCCCAGCACCGGGTTATGGATATATGCAAGATGAACGCGGATCTGGTGGGTGCGGCCGGTGCCCAGCGTCACCGCGAGCAGCGAGTGACCGTCCGCCACCGCGAGTCGGCGGAACTCGGTGATGGCCTCGCGGCCACCGGCGACCACGGCCATCCGTTGCCGGTTTTTCGGGTCTCGGGCGATGGCGGCGTCGATCCGGGCCGCCTCGTCCGCCACCTCGCCGACCACGATCGCGCGGTAGCGGCGCGTCATGATGCGCTGCTGCAGCTGGCGAGCCAGCTCGCGGTGCGCCTGGTCGTTGCGCGCGACCACCATCAGGCCGGACGTGTCCCGGTCGAGCCGGTGCACGATGCCCGGGCGCTCCACGCCGCCGATCGTCGACCAGCCCGGAGCGCGGCCGAGCAAGCCGTGGACCAGCGTGCCGGTCGGATGGCCGGGGCCGGGATGGACCACCAGGCCCGCGGGCTTGTCGATGACAAGCAGGTCCTCGTCCTCGTAGAGGACGCGAAGAACCATCGCTTCGGGCTCGAGCCGGGTTGGCACCGCGGCCGGCACCTCCCAGCTGAGGCGATCACCCGCGTGCAGCCTGCTGGCCGCGCGCGCCGGGCCGTCGTTGAGACGAACGTGGCCGTCGACGATCAACCGATGCACCTGGCTGCGGCTCTGGCCGGAAAGCAGGCCGGCCAGGTACTGATCGAGACGAGGGGCGTCGGTCGGAACCGTGTGCTGGGCCGCCTCGGTCAAGCGCGCCGCGAGCGGCCACTCCGCCAGACGGTGCCGATCACGAGCACGGCCACGCCGACGGTGATCGCCGAATCGGCCACGTTGAAGATCGGGTAGTGCGGCACCTGGATGAAATCGATCACCGATCCCTTGACCCCCCGATCGTAGGCGTTACTGATGGCGCCCCCGAAGACGAGCGCCAGGCCAAGCCGGGCCGGCCAGTCACTTGCGGGCAATCGCCCGTAATAGATAAGGATGGCGACCATCACCACCGCCGAGATCAGCAGGAAGCCAAGGGTGAAGTTCTGAAAGAGGCCGAAGGCCGCTCCCGCGTTGCGCGTCACCGTGAGGTAGAGCACGTGGTCGACGACCTGGCGCGGCCCATAGGGAACGCCGAAATGCCGCTCCACGTAGATCTTCGTGATGCGGTCGACGACGACAACAACGGCGGCGATCACCGCCAACAGCCAGTAGCTGCGGAGCCGGGTCAGCGCGCCACCCGGACGACGCTCACCTGCAGGTCGTGCCCTTCGATCTGAAGCGTTTCGCTGGAGGCGCCGTCAGGGGCCTCGCCACGCGCGACGGCCACCGCCAGCGTTTCCGTCGCGATGTAGTCGCGCCAGCGCTCGAGCGCCTCGGCGAGGATCCCGTCACCCTGGTAGAAAAGGCGGATCCGGTCTTCCACCGAGAAGCCCGATTGCTTGCGCAGCTCCTGGATCTTCCGCACCAGGTCGCGGGCCAGGCCTTCAAGCTTGAGCTCGGGACTGATCTCGGTGTCGAGCGTCAGGCCACCGCCTTCGCCCTGGTAGCGGGCCGCCTTGATGTTCAGCTCTTCTAAAAGGATGCTCTCCAGTTCCGGCTTGAGCGGCCTCTCGGCGATGGTGACCGCTCGCAGCGGCTGACGGACCTTGATGCCGGCTGCGTTCCGAGCTGCCAGCCCGGTGACGACCAGGCGCCGTACCGCCGCCATTTGTTCGTGTAGCTCATCATCGGCCCATTCGGAAGGAACAGTCGGCCAATCCGTCAGGTGCACGCTCTCGGGCCGTCCATCCTTACCGGCGGCCAGGTTCTGGTAGATCGTTTCCGAGATGAAGGGCATGAAGGGCGCCAGCATCTGGCTGAGAGCGACCATCACCTGGTAGAGCGTCTGGTAGGCGCTCCGCTTATCGGCATCGGATTCGGATTTCCAGAAGCGCCGGCGGGACCGTCTCACATACCAGGTAGACAGGTCGAGGACGAACGCCTCGAGCCGGCGCGCCGAGCTGTTGGGATCGTAGGCGTCCAGCGCCCCTTCGACATCTTTCATGACCGCCGCGAGTTCAGCCAGCAGCCAGCGATCGAGGACGGCGCGCTGCTTCACCGGCACCGCTTCGCCTCCTGGCTCGAACCCGTCGAGGCGCGCGTAGTTGGTGAAGAAGTAATAGGTGTTCCACAGGATCAGGAGGAAGCGGCGCACGACATCCTGGACGGCGCTGATGTCGAAGCGGTATTCGTTGCCGACCGCGACCGAGGCGTAAAAATACCAGCGCGTCGCGTCGGCGCCGAATTTCGACATGATCTCGATCGGGTCAACCGTGTTCTTGAGCGACTTGCTCATCTTCCGGCCCTGCTTGTCGAGGACCAGGTTGGTGCAGATCACGTTCTTGTACGACGACTGATCGAACAACATGGTGCCCTCCGCCAGCAAGCTGAAAAACCAGCCACGAGTCTGGTCAAGGCCCTCGGCAATGAAGTCGGCGGGGAAGCGGGCTTTGAACACATCCTCGTTCTCGAAGGGGTAGTGGAACTGCGCCATGGGCATGGCGCCGGAATCGAACCACACGTCGATCAGGTCGGGCACTCGACGCATCACGCCACCGCATTTCTCGCAGGGCAGCGTCACCCGGTCGATGTAGGGGCGGTGCAGGTCGGCCTCGAGCGTGAGTCCCAGCTCGGCGACCGATCCGATACAGCGCCGGTCGTCACATTTCTCACACTTCCACACCGGCAATGGGGTTCCCCAGTACCGCCATCGCGACAGCGACCAGTCGACCAGCGACTCGAGCCAGTTGCCCATGCGGCCCGTCTTGATGTACGCGGGCACCCAGTTAATGGCGTTGTTGTTGCGGATCATCTGGTCTTTGACCGCCGTGGTCTTGATGAACCAGGACGTCACCGCGTAGTAGAGCAGCGGCGAGCCGCAGCGCCAGCAAAACGGGTAGGTGTGGCGGATCGTCTCCGCCCGATACATCAGGCCTCGCGTAGTCAGGTCCTCGATGATCTTGGGGTCGGCCTTCTTCACGAACAGCCCGGCGAACGGCGTCACTTCAGGCCGGAATCGACCCTGCAGGTCGACGACGTGCCGAACCGGGATCCCTTTCCTCAGGGCGAGGTCGAGGTCGTCGACGCCATAGGCGGCGGCCGTGTGGACGATGCCCGTGCCATCTTGGGTCGACACGAAGTCCGCATCGACGACGAAGAAAGCCGGTTTGTCGGGCAGCAGATACTCGTACAGCGGCTTGTATCGCTTGCCCAGGAGGCTCTTGGCATCGACGTCGGCCTCAACCTCGTAGTCGCCCTGGAGCATGGAGAGCCGGGCTCTTGCCAGGATGTACTGCTCACCGCCCTGGCGCACCCGGACATAGGGGATGTCGAGCCCTACCGCGAGCGCCACGTTACCGGGGAGCGTCCAGGGGGTGGTCGTCCAGGCGAGGAAGTAGGTGTTCGGTTCGTCTTCGAGCTCGAACTTCACGTAGACCGAAGGGTCCTCGACGTCGTCCCTGTATCCGCCGGGCAAGCCAAGCTCGTGGCTCGACAGCGGCGTCATATCGTGCGGGCAATAGGGCACGACTTTGAACCCCTCGTACAGCAGCTCCTTGTCCCAGAGCTGCTTGAGAATCCACCAGACGGTCTCCATGTAGGAGGTGTCGTAGGTGCGGTAGGCATGCTCGAGATCGACCCAGAAGCCCATCTGCTCGGTCATCTCGGCCCATTCGTTGATGTACTTGAAGACGCTCTCCCGGCAGAGCTTGTTGAATGCCTCGACGCCGTAACGTTCGATGTCCTGCTTGCCGTTCAGTTTTAGCTGCTTCTCGACTTCGATCTCGACCGGCAGACCATGAGTGTCCCAGCCACCCTTGCGCTCTGAATAGAAGCCGCGCATGGTCTTGTAGCGTGGAAACAGGTCTTTCATCGCACGTGCCAGGACGTGATGAATGCCCGGAAGTCCATTCGCGGTTGGCGGGCCCTCGTAGAAGACGAAGGACGGCTTGCCCTGGCGCTGCTTGACGCTCCGGGCGAAGATGTCCCGCTCCTTCCAGAAGCGACGCACCTCGGCTTCCATATCGGGGAAGTTGGCGCGCGTCGAAACCTCCTGGAACATGGACGCCAATTCTAGTGCAGGGTCTCCGGGTACCGAAGACGATTCGCGGCATCGGCGGTCGAGATCCGGGCCCGCCGGCCCACGCGAGCCGCGCGAGGCGTGCGACGCGAGCGTTTGAGGCGTTCGTCGACGCCGAGCACCGTCGGCCGCGTAGGCTGATGAAGCGTCGAGGTACTCCGGGGACCCTGCACTAGCGCGGTTGTCAGCCGAGGAACTGGCCGAGCACGTAGAGCACCGCGATCGCGATCATGGGCGAAAAGTCGACGCCGAGGCCGGTGGGAATGACCCGGCGAAGCGGACCCAGGATGGGCTCGGTGACATCCACCAAGAATCCCATCACCGTGCCGTGGTAATCGCGGATGAACCAGGAAGCGGCGGCGCGCACAAAGATGGCAAAGATGAACAGGTAAATCAGGACCTGCGCAAAGGTGTGGAGGTAATTGATGGCGGTATGCAAGAGAAGTTTAGCGCGGTCCGAAGAGCGCGCGGCCCAATCGTAGCATCGTGGCGCCTTCCTCTACGGCGATCGGGTAATCGTCCGTCATCCCCATCGAGAGGACCGGGAGTGGCACGCCGAGCTGCTGACTCGTTGCGTCGCGCAGCGAACGGAGCTGCCGAAAAACCGGCCGCACCTGTTCGCCGTCGGCCACCATCGGCGCCACCGTCATCAATCCGCGCAGCCGCAGATGCTGCGCCGCATTGACGGCGCGGGCCACCGCCGGCAAGTCCGCCGGCAAGGCTCCGGTCTTCTGGGGCTCTTCCGCCACGTTGACTTCGATCAGGACATCGAGCGGCAACTCGAGGCGCCGATCGAGCGCCTCGGCCAGCGCCATGCTGTCCACCGACTGCACCATGCGAAAGCGGCCCTCGATGAACTTGACCTTGTTCGTTTGGAGGTGGCCGATCAGGTGCCAGTCGAGATCGGCGAGACCAATCTCCTCGATCTTGGGCAGCGCCTCCTGCACCCGGTTTTCGCCAAGTTGTTTCAGCCCCAGCCCGATCGCCTCGCGGATCCGTCCGACCGGCAGCGTCTTGGTGACGGCGACGAGCACCACCTCCCCAGGATCGCGCCCAACGCGCTCGGCACTTTGGGTGATGGCCTGACGGACCCGGCGGAGGTTTGCGTCGAGGACGTCAGGCATCGGTCACGGCGCAACCACGACCGAGAGGAAGCGGCCCACCCGGCCACCGCGGTGGGAAAACCACCGATCCTGTTCGCGAGTGCACCAACCGGCCCCTCGGATTCGCTGCGGAGCCACGCCGACGTCCTCCAGCTGGAGCCGAAGCGCGGCCTCCAGGTCGAGGCGGACCTCCCCGCGGTCCACGGCGAGGTAACGATCCTCCCGGCCGTATCGCGCCGAAAACTGCTGCGCGACGTCGTCGCCAACCTGGTAGCAGCGTCCACAAATCCCGGGCCCGATCAAGACATCGATCTGGCCGGGCCAGGAGCCGTAGGCGACCTGGAGCGTCTGCACGGTCTTGGTGGCGACTCCCGCCAGGGTCCCGCGCCAGCCGGCATGCGCGCCGGCGACCGCCCCGCGGCTGGTGTCCACGAAGAGCAGCGGGAAGCAGTCGGCGTGATAGGTAACGATGGCCTGGCCCGGAATGTCGGTCGCGAGCGCGTCTGTCGAGAAGACGCACTGGCCTCCCTCGGGTTGCCGGCGGTGAAAGGTGGCGACATTCGCGCCGTGCTCCTGCACGGTCATCAGCGCGCGGTCGAGGTCGAAGCCCACGTGTTCGGCGAGTTGCTGCCGCCGTTGGATCACCGCCTCAGGATCAACCGCGCCGGTCAGTCCCATCGAGCCGAGGGCCACCGTGCTGAAGCCGTGCTTCGCCGGAAACCCGGCGACGCTGAGGACGGTATCGAGCCCCACCATCGGGTCGGTCAGCCTCGCTTTTCGCGGCTCAGGAGCTGGTCGATCTCGTGCTTGACCTCCTGGAGGTCCATGAACGAGCGGTAGACGGAGGCGAAGCGGATATAAGCCACCTCGTCGAGGCCACGGAGCTTATCCATCACCAGCTCGCCGACTTCGCGGGACGGGATGTCGACCTTGCCCCGGGTTCGCAGCTCAGCCTCGATCTCGTCGACCACCCGTTCGATCGTGCTGTGCGAGATCTCGCGCTTGGTGGTGGCCTTCATCAAGCCACTGAACAGCTTCTGGCGATCGAAGTCCTCCCGGCGGCCATCCTTCTTCATGACATAGAGCGGGACCGTCTCGATCCGCTCGTAGGTGGTGAAGCGCTTAGTGCACTGCAGGCACTCACGGCGCCGGCGGATCGATTCGCCGGTGTCCGAGTCCCGGGAATCGACCACCTTCAGGTCGATGTGACCACAATATGGACACTTCATCTCAGGTCAGTATCCCAGATATTGTGTCCACGAGGGCGATGACCGGGTAAGACGAGGGCGAGGAGCGGGAAGGGGGCGCTCCTCGCCAGAGGTTATCGGCGGCCCCGCAGGAAGGCGGGAATATCGAGATTCGAGGGATCGAAGCCACGGTAGGCCGGAACTTCCTCCACCGGCGCCGGGCGGCTATACGGTTCGTCGATCTCGCGGCTGGTCTCGGCCCCGGTCACAAAGCCGGTCGCGACCACCGTGATCTTGATCTCGCCGGACATCTTTTCATCGATAACCGTCCCGAAGATGATGTTGGCGTCCTTGTCGGCGGCGGCGCGCACGATCTCGGCCGCCTCGTTGACCTCGTGCAGCGTGAGGTCAGTTCCGCCGGTGATGTTGAAGAGGATGCCCCGAGCCCCGTCGATCGAGGTCTCCAGCAGCGGGCTGGCGACCGCATCTCGCGCGGCATCGGAGGCCCGCTGGTCCCCGCTGCCGAAGCCGATCCCCATCAGGGCCGCGCCCTGGCCGGACATGACCGCCTTGACGTCGGCGAAGTCGAGGTTGATCAGCCCCGGCTGGACGATCAGGTCGGAGATGCCCTGGACGCCCTGGCGCAGGACGTCGTCGGCGATCTTGAGAGCCTCGGTGAAGGGCACCTTCTTGTCGGTGACGTCCAGCAGCCGCTGGTTCGGAATGATGATCAGGGTATCGACCTTTTCCCGCAGCGTGGTCGAGGCTTCTTCGGCGATCGCCCGGCGGCGTGTCCCCTCGAAGGTGAAGGGCTTGGTGACGACGCCGATCGTCAGCGCGCCGTTGTTGCGAGCGATCTCGGCGACGACCGGGGCCGCACCGGACCCGGTCCCACCGCCCATGCCGGCGGTGAGGAACACCATGTCGGCGCCTTGGAGCAATTCCGAGAGTTCTTGCTGGCTCTCCTCGGCGGCTTCGCGACCGATCGTCGGATTGCCGCCCGCACCGAGGCCACGGGTCAGCTTCTTGCCAATGTTCATCTTGGTCTGGGCTTCGGAGTGGGCCAGTGCCTGCAGGTCGGTGTTGATGGCGATGAACTCGACGCCGCGCAGCTTGGAGCGGATCATCCGGTTCACCGCGTTGCTCCCACCGCCGCCGATACCGACGACCTTGATCCGCGCATTCCCTTCCAGGGTCCGGTCGACGTCGCGCATTGCTTCCTCCTTATCGCGCTCCAGGCGCGCCCTTACGAACCGTTCTGCAGAGACGCGCGGGCCCTGGCCCCCGCCATAGTCGCCGGGGATCACGGGCCGTGAGGCGAGGCCCTTCATTCGAAGCTGATCGTCCATGTTCATAACGGCCTCCTTCCTCTAGAAGAAATCCTTGATCCAACGAACCGTCCGCGCGTACACCGCTGAAGCACCCGCGCCAACGGGGGTGTGCCCGTTGCCGTGGTGGCGTAGTTTGGTTCCCCATCGCAGCAGCCCGACCGCCGTCGCATAGGCAGGACCGCTGACCTGATCGCTCATTCCGATGGTTTGCCCGGGCGACCCGATCCGAACCGGTAGCTCCAGCAGACCCTGGGCGGCTTCGGTAAAGCCGAGGAGGCGGCAGCCACCGCCGGTGAAGACCACTCCGCCCGGAAGGAACCCATCGTGACCGCCGCGACGCATCTCGAGCTTGACCATCTCGAGGATCTCTCGGGCCCGGGGAGCGATGATCTCGGCCAGGTGGCGCCGCGGCACGGCCTGCATGCGGTCCTGGCCGATCTGGTGCACCTCGACCATCTCCTCACGCGGGATGCACGCCGGAATCGCATGGCCGTAATTGATCTTCAACATCTCGGCCTCGGTCAGCGTGGTCCGCAGCCCGATGGCCACATCGTTGGTCACGTGTGTGGCTCCCACCGGCAGCACCGCGGTGTGCACCACGCTGCCCTCGTTGAAGAGCGCCACATCGGTGGTTCCACCCCCGACGTCGACCAGGGCGACACCCAGGTCGAGCTCGTTGTCGTTGAGGACGGCTTCCGCCGATGCCAGCACTTGCACCACCAGGTCTTCGACGCTCATGCCGGCCTGGTGCACGCACTTCACGACGTTCTGCACCGCCGTCAGGGACCCGGTGATGATGTGCGTCTCGACCTCGAGCCGGGAGCCCGACATGCCGACGGCGTCCTTGACGCCCTCCTGTCCGTCGACCACGTAGCCGCGAGGGACGACGTGGATGATCTCGCGATCGTTGGGCACCGAGACCGCGCGCGCCGCGTCGATCACCCGGGTCACGTCTTCCTGTCCGATCTCTCGGTCGGATCGCGCCACCGCGATCACGCCCCGGCTGTTCTGGCTGAGGACGTGGGTGCCCGCCATGCCGACGAAGCAGGACTCCAGCTTGTGACCGCACATGCGCTGCGCGGCATCGACCGCGTGCGTGATGCCCCGCACCGTCTTCTCCATGTTGACGACCACGCCGCGACGCAGACCCTCGGAAGGCGCCTCACCGACGCCGACGATGTTCAGTCCGCGCTCCGTCGGCTCGCCGACGACGCAGCAGATCTTGGTTGTGCCGATATCGAGTGCTACGACGTATTTAGATCGAGGCAAAAACCTTTCCTGGAACGTTGGCTGGAACCGGCGAGCCCATTATAGAGGGGTTCGGCCGCAACGACAACACAAGCTGGCCAGTTTTCCACAGGCCAGTTCCGTTCCTAGAGGAGGTGCCTCCTGATAACGGCCAGGTTGTCGAAGATCCGGACGCCGAAGGCGACGATGGCTGCGAAATAGAGCTCGACGCCAAGCTTGTCGCCCAGGTAGGTGAGCGCTCCGGCAGCCAGGGAGTTCACCAGCAGGCCCGAGATGAAGACCTTGTTTTCGAAGTTCCCATTCAGCCAGGCCTTGACCGCACCCAGAACGGAGTCGAGGGCGGCGAGGATCATGACGGCGGTGTAGCGCGCGTAACCCGGTGGGATCTGCACCGGCGCATTGAGGCCGAGGACGATCCCCAGAATGCCGAAGACGATCACGGCCGCGACCAGCCAGAGCGCCTCGCGCGAGCCACTGGCCGGAAGTCTCATTTCCGCCCTCGCATCTGCACTGCCGGCGCCCCCGGATTCTCGAGGTTGATGTACTGGATCGGCGCCGAGGTGAAATCGATCCGGCTGCTCAAAGCGCGCAGCGCCGCCAGCTTCGGCTCGAGGGTCGCGCGGTCGTCGCCGGTAACCATCTGGCCGAAGATAATCGTCCATCCGTGGTCGGTTTGCGCGCTGAGCACCTGGCGGCCATCGAGCTGAAACGACATCAACGAGATTTTGAACGCCGGGGCGAAGCCCGCCTTCAACTGCAGCAGCATCGGTAGCAGGTCACGATCGACGGCGTGCTGGCCAAACGTCACCGTCCCGAAATCGGGTCGGTTGATCACCGTCAGTCCGCCGGCCTCCGCCGCCGGGTCGAGAACCTGGCCCAGGTCGTTCATGGCGTAGGTCGCCTCCCCCACCTGCAGCACCGCTGACGGCTTCCACTCGATGACCCTGACAGTGACCCGGTCGGGTAGGGCCAGGCTGACACTCGCCGACCGGACCCAGGGCATGGCCCCTAGCCGCTGCTCGAGGTCGCTGTGGCTGAGAAAGAAGATGTTGCGGTCCGCCGGGAGCGCAAGGGCTGCGCTGATTTGCGCCGGCGTGAGATGGCTCGTCCCGATGACCTCGACCTGCCGCGCCCGGAAGGCCGGCTGCGCCAGGAGGAAAAGCGCGGCGAAGACTTCAGCGCCGAGGATCGCGATCTGGGCCACCGCCCAGATCCATCCGCGCGACGAGGCGGTGGCCTTGGCCGGCGCAGGCGCGGTCCTCCGGCGTCGCTTCGAGATGGTGCCGACCGTCATTCGCCCGCCTCGGGCGGAAGCAGACGGCTGTCGATCGCCGTTTGCGAGCGCTGCCGGTCGTCGAAGCGTTCGATGGCGAGCTCGACGAGGCGTTCGATCAGCTTCGGATACGGCAGCCCCGAGGCTTCCCAGAGCTTGGGATACATGCTGATTCGGGTAAAGCCGGGGATGGTGTTGAGCTCGTTCACGAGCAGGCGACCGCCGGCGCGCTCCATGAAGAAGTCCACCCGGGCCATGCCGGCGGCGTCGACCGCCTGGAAGGCGCGCACCGCCATGCTCCGGGCTTCTTGCGCGAGGCTGTCCTCGACCGGTGCCGGGATCAGCAGCCGGGAGCCCTCGTCGAGATATTTCGCGTCGTAGTCATAGAACTCGTGTGCCGGCACGACCTCGCCCACGATGGAGGCCTCGGGTTCGTCATTGCCGAGGACGCTGATCTCGAGTTCGCGGGCATCGACGGCGCGTTCCACCAGCAGCTTGCGGTCAAACGTACTGGCGAGGCGAAGTCCATCGACCAGTTCGCTTCGGTTGTGTGCCTTGGTGGTGCCGACGCTTGAGCCGGAGTTCGCGAATTTCGTGAAACACGGGTATCCGATCCGCTCTTCGACGAGCGCAACGAAGGCATCCGGGTCACGTTCGTACTGGCGGCGCGTGATGGGCAGATAGTCGACCACCGGCAAACCGGCGGCCGCGAAGGCTCGCTTCATGTAGATCTTGTCGAGCCCGAGCGCGGATCCGAGCACCCCGGCGCCGACATAGGGCAGGTTGGCCAGCTCGAGCACCCCCTGGATGGTGCCGTCTTCACCGTTGAGCCCATGAAAGACCGGGAAGACGACGTCGAGTGGTGGTAGGCCGCCACGCGGCCCTTCCCCAGAGGGGGAGGGTGTTCCGTTGTCGGCGGGAACGAGGGAGTGTTGGGTTGGGTCGGGAGGCAAGTAGACATACTTACGGGCCGCCGCCGTGCTGACAAGGCGCTTGAGGGAATCGCCCGTCAGCCAGCGACCTTCTTTGTCGATATAGAGGGGAACCGCCTCGAAGCGCTGCGGATCCATGGCGGCGATGATCGACTGGGCCGACAGGATCGACACCTCGTGCTCGGTCGACCGCCCCCCGAACAGGACCCCGACCCGAAGACGCTTCACGCTTGCGTAGCCCGGCCGATGACGCGGATCTCCGGTTCCAGCTCGATGCCGAACCGTGCTTGGACGCGATCCCGCATCTCGGCCATTAAGGCTAGCACGTCATCGGCGGACGCTCCGCCCAGGTTGACAATGAAATTCGCGTGTTTTTCCGAGACCTGGGCGCCGCCGATTCGCAGGCCCTTGAGGCCGCAGGCATCGATCAGCCGTCCCGCCGCATCGCCCGGTGGGTTCTTGAAGGTGCTGCCCAGGCTGCGCTGCTCGATCGGCTGCGTCGCACGCCGATGCTTCTGCACCTCCAGCAGACGAGCCCGCACCGCCGCCGGTGCCTCGCTGGTGGTCGCGAAGGTCGCAGAGGTGATGACCCAACGCTGGCGCGAGCGTTTGAAGACCGAATCGCGGTAGGCGAAGGCGCACTCGGCCGCCGTCATGATGTGGCGCTGACCTTCGGGGTCGATAACGGCTGCACGCAGTAGCCGATCCTTGATCTCACCGCCGAACGCCCCTGCATTGCCGACGACCGAACCGCCGACGGAACCCGGGACACCCGCCGCAAACTCCAGCCCGGCGCGGCCCGCCCTCGCCGTCTCGGCCGCCAGCTTCGGCATGAGGGTCCCCGCGGCAACCAACGCGTCATCACCCTCGATCGAAATCCCAGTCATGCTCAGCTTGATCGTCAGCCCCGGCAGCTCGTCGCCGGCGAACAGCGTATTGGTGGCGGCCCCGATGACGAGGTACGGGACCTGGTCGCGATGCAGGCGGCCGATCAGTTCCGGCAAGGCCGCATCGTCGGCCAACTCCAGGAAATATCGGGCGCGGCCGCCGATGCCGTACCAGCTGTGCGGCGGTAGCGGCTCATGCTCCCGGACGCCGGGATACGAGGCAAGCCACGCGTCAGGCAACCGGCGAGCGCTCCAGCACCTCGGCGGTCTTGCCGACGACATCGTCGAAGCCGCGCACGGACATAAAGACGATGACATCACCCGGGCGCGCCGCCGACGCCAGCCTGTAGGCGGCGGATCGCGCCGAGTCCACCGTGACAACCTCATCGACGCCACGGACGTGGTCGGCAAGGTCCTGGGCGGTGACGGTGTGGGCGAGGTGCCGCTCGCGGGCGGGTTCGATCGGACCGATGACGACCAGCGCGCAGCCCGCAAAGGCATCGGCGTAGCCGTCCATCAAGGCCCGCGTCCGCGAGTAGGTGTGGGGAACGAAGCAGGCGAGCACCCGGCCGGGATGAAAGCGTTCCTGCGCCGCCTGCAGCGTGGCCCGGACCTTCGCCGGGTGGTGCGCGTAATCATCGACCAGGGTGACGCCGCGTACCTGGCCGCGGATCTCAAACCGGCGAGAGACGCCCTGGAAGCGAGCGATGGCATCGACCGCGACTGGCACCGGGACACCGAGCCGCACGCTGGCGGCCAGCGCCGCGAGCGCGTTGGTCGCATTGTGCTCTCCCGGTAGCCGAGTGCTGACGACGGCCAGCACTTTGCCCTCGTGCCAGGCGGTGAACCGCATTCCGTCGCCGTCGATCTGGACGTCGCGCCCCTGCCAGTCGGCGCCGCCGCGCAGCCCATAGGTCTCGACGCTGGCACGAGTCCGGTTGAGCAGCCGCCGTACCGTCGGATCATCGGCGTTGGCGATCAGGCGGTCCTCCGGTCCGAGATACTCGAGGAACTGACGGAACACCGCCTCGTAGGCGGCCGGGTCGGGAAAGACGTCGGGATGGTCCCAATCGATGTTGGTCAGCACCGCCAGCTGCGGGGAGAAATGGAGGAACTTGGGTCGGGGATCGAAGACGGCCGACGTGTACTCATCGCCTTCGAAGACGAATTCCCGGCCGCTACCCCAGGCGGCCGCCGAACCCAGATCCTTGACGGCCATCCCCAGGCGAAAGCCCGGGTTGCGGCCCGCCGAACGAAGAATCCACGCGATCAAGCTGGCTGTCGTTGTCTTCCCCGCCGAGCCGGCGACCACGATTCGATATCGATCCGCGGCCAGCTCGCCCCAGTATTCCGCCTCGCTGACCAGGCGGATGTGATGCCGGCGGGCCGCCTCGGTTTCGGGGTTGCCCTCGCGCACCTGGTTACCCTGGACGACGAGGTCAGGCTTCCCCCAGCGCGTGAGGTTGGCGGCGGCGTGGCCGTCGACCCACTTGATGCCGGCCTTGGTCAGGATGTCCGTGGTGGGTGGGTAGGCGTCCTCGTCCGATCCGGTGACCTCGTTGCCGAGCTGCTTGGCGACCAACGCCAGCCCGGAGACTGCGTAGCCGCAGATCCCGATAAAGTGAATCCGCATCACAAGCAGGAGACGGCCTCGAGCAGGCCCGCGACTTCGTCGGCGGCCTGCGGACGGCCCAGGGAGCGCATGGCGCTCACCATCTTGCTATACCCAGCCGGATCGTGAACGATCGCCGAAATCGCCTCCAGTAGATGTGGACCATCGCACGCCTCGTTGGGGATCACCACGGCGGCGCCTTCGCGTTCGAACGGCTCGGCATTGAGCCGTTGATGACCGCCGGCGAATGGGCCGGGGATGAGCAGCATTGGAACGCCGGTCGCGCTGACTTCACTGAGGGTCCCCGCGCCAGCGCGGCTCAGCACCAGGTCGGCACGATACACCAGGCCCGGCAGATCGTTCGAAAACGCGAACGGGTGGTACCGCTCGCGGACGCCCCCTTCGAGGGCGCGGTGCGCTGATTCGATCCAGCGGTAGTCGTTGTCGCCGGTCTGATGCCAGACCTCGAGCTCCGTCCTGGTGATGAGGTTCAGGTCGCCAACCGCCGAGAGCACCGCCTGGTTGATCCGGTGCGCTCCTTGACTACCGCCGAGCACGAGTAGGCGCTGAGGACGCGCCGGGAAATCCGTCCGTGGTTTCCGAAAGACTTCGCGCACCGGCGTGCCGGTCACGACCGACTTCGCGTGCAGATAGCGGCCGGTCTCGGGGTAGGCGGTGGCAACCACCCGCGCGACTCGCGAAAGCCATCGCGTGGTCCGACCAGGAAGTGCGTTCTGTTCCTGCAGGACAATTGGAACCCGGCGCGCGGCCGCCGCCAGGACGACCGGCGCGCTGACGTAGCCACCGGTGCCGAGCACCACGTCGGGCCGGAAGCGCCGGACGATCCCGCTGGCTTGGGCCAGGGCGCGCGGCGCGACAAATGGGACCGACCAGTTTCGCCAAAGTTGTTCCATGTCCAGCTTCGCCGCGACGATAGTCTCCATCGGGATGCCGTAGCCGGGGACGACCTGTTCCTCGATTCCGCCCCTTCGGCCCACGTACAGGAGCGGGACGTCAGACGCGTTCCGCGACAGCGCCTGCGCGACCGCGATCGCCGGGAACAAGTGTCCGCCCGTTCCGCCGCCCGAGATCAATACTCGCATGCCGGATCCATCCCACCTTCTCGCTCTGGGTCGAAACGTTGATCAGTATGCCGACCGCCAGCAGCGCGATCGCCAGCGATGAGCCACCATAGCTGATGAAGGGCAGCGGGATGCCGGTGGTGGGCAAGGTCACGGTGACGGCAGCGATGTTGATCATCGCCTGCAACGCGATCCAGGTGGTCACGCCGCAGGCGAGCAGCGACCCGAAGGCATCCGGTGCCTTCAGTGCCACGCGGTAGCCACGGTAGGCAAAGAGACCAAAAAGGGCGAGCACCGCGCTGGTGCCGATGAGCCCGGTCTCCTCGCCGACGATGGCGAAGATGAAGTCGGTGTGCGCAAAGGGGAGCCACTGGTACTTCTGGATGCTGTGACCCAGGCCAACGCCGGCGAAGCCGCCCGAGCCGAGCGCCACCACCGACTGGATCGCCTGGAAGCCGGTGTTGAGCGGATCCGCCCAGGGATCGACAAAGGCCAGGATGCGATGCAATCGATAGGGCTCCATCAGAATGAAGAGGTAGACGCAGAGGGCCATGATCAGCGCCAGCAAGAGCACATGACGCTTGCGGCCGCCGGCTACCAGGAACTGGGCAAGCAGGATGCCGGCGAGGATCAGCGTGGTGCCGAGGTCACGCTCCAGGATGACCAGCAGGATGGTCAATCCGAGTAGCGCGAGAAAGGGCACGACGCCGTTTTCCAGCGAGGAGAGTCGATCGCGGTGACGCTCCAGCCAGAGTGCCATGAAGATGATGGCGGCAATTTTCGCCAGCTCGGCGGGCTGCATCTGCAGCGGTCCGAGGCGCAGCCAGCGGCGGGCGCCGTTGACCTCGATGCCGAAATGCGGCAGCAGCACCAGCACCATGAGGACCACCGTCCCGACACCCAGCGGCCAGGCCAGGGGCCGCAGGCGGTGATAGTCGAGGTTGGCCCCGGCGAAGAGTAGCACGACGCCGAGCGCCAGCCACATTAGTTGCCGCTCGAAGTAGTAGGCCGCATTGTGGAACCACAACCACCCCTGCACCTCAGAGGCGGAGAAGACCATGACCAGCCCGAAGGCAGTCAGCGCCGCGACCGCGAGCAGCAGGGCGCGGTCGCCGCGACGCCACAGCCGGATCGACGCCAGCGTGCGCGGCGCGGCCGGCAGCTCGAGCGCGGCTCGCGCTCTCATCGACGCAGCTCCGCCAGCACGGTCGCCTTGAAGCGCCGCCCCCGGTCCTCGTAGTCGCGGAACATGTCGTAGCTGGTGAAGGCGGGCGACAGCAGCACCACCGAACCCGGTGGCGCCAGCGCCGCGGCCTTGCGCACCGCGTCCGGCAGGTCGGCGGCGCGTTCGACGTGCGCCAGTCCAGCATCGCGGGTGCGACGGGCGAGTTCCTCGCCGGTCTCCCCCATCGCCACCAATGCCACCACCCGCTGGGCGATGGCCTGCGCCAGCGGCTCGATGTCGATTCCCTTGTTGCGGCCGCCGGCGATCAAGACGATCGGCTCCTTGAAAGCGGCCAGGGCCTTGTAGGTGGAATCGGGGTTGGTCGCTTTCGAGTCGTTGTACCAGCGAACGCCGTGGAAGATGCCGATTGGCTCGAGCCGGTGCTCGACCGCCTTGAATTGCCGGATGGCGTCGGCCATCCGCTCGACATCGACACCAGCGGCATCGCCGGCGCCGACGGCGGCCATCACGTTACTGAGGTTGTGCTCACCGGGCAGCGGGACATCGGCGGCTGGCAGCACCCGGCGTTTCACCGCCGCGTGCGCGATCGTGATCCACCCGTCCACCAGGGTGACGCCTCGGCGGACCGGCTGGTGAAGACCGAAGGCGATGACCTGGCCTTTGCCTCGCTCTTGCATCGCGGCGCAGGCCGGGTCATCGATGTTGAGCACCGCGTGATCCTCCGGCTGCATGAAGGCAACCGCCCGCGCCTTGATGTCGACGTAGCGTGCGAAGGATTTGTGGCGGTCGAGGTGATCCGGCGTCACGTTGAGCACCACACCGATGTGCAACCGCGGCGTCGTGATCGACTCCAGCTGAAAGCTGCTGAGCTCCAAGACGACCCAGTCGTCCGGGCGAAGCTGGTCGATGCGATCGAGCACGGGTTCGCCGATGTTGCCGCCCCGCATGACGCGCAAGCCGCCGGCACGGAGTACCTCTGTCGTAAGCGCGGTGGTGGTCGTCTTGCCGTTGGTGCCGGTGATCCCGGCGATGTGCGATGGACAGGAGCGGAAGAACAGGTCGATCTCGCTCGTAACCTCGATGCCGCGCTGTCGCGCTGTTTCGAGCAGGGGCTCGTCCCATGCAACCCCGGGGCTGACGATGAGAAGGTCGCTGCCATTCAGGTCCTCAGCGCCGTAGCCGCCGAGTCGCGCCGGGATTCCGGCCTTCGCCAGCTCGGCGCGCAACTCCGGGGTGTCGGCGCGGTCCACGACCCGCACCGATCCGCCTCGTTGCGCGATGAAGGACGCCGCCGCGCGGCCACTGCGCCCGTAGCCGACCACGAGCGCGTGCCGGCCACGCGTTTCGATCACGCTGCCGGACCCGGCCGTGCCAGCGCCAGCGCCAGCGCAGCGGCCACCAGCGAGCCGGCCCAGAAATAGAGCGCGATCGGCATCTCGCGCCATCCGGAGACGATGAAGTGGTTGTGCAGCGGCGACATGCGGATGATGCGTTTGCCGGTCATCTTGAAGCTCGCCACCTGGGCTATCACCGAAACAGTCTCCACGACGAAGACCAGCGCCAGCAGCGGGAGATACCAGAGGAAGCCGGTGGTGATGGCGGCTGCCACCATCGCCGTCCCCAGCGCAAGGCTGCCGGTGTCACCCATGAAGATCCGAGCCGGAAAGAGGTTGTAGAAGAGGAAGCCGACGAGGCAACCGGCCAGGACCGCCGGCATCAGTCCGACGCTGGGGTGATGCTGCAGGACGGCGACCAGGGCGAGGGCGCCGAAGCTGATGGCGCCGGCGCCAGCCGCGAGGCCGTCGCTGCCGTCCGTCAGGTTGAAGGCGTTGGATCCGGCGGCGACCGCCAGCGCGGTGACCAGGATCATCCAGGCGCCCAGCGGGTGCCGGCCATCGAAGGGAACCAGCTGCGACGTCAGGCCCCAGAGCAGCGCCAGCAAGCCGAGCAGGGCGCCGGTCGCCAGCTGAATCACAATTTTGTGGCGCGCCTTGAGCCCAAGGTTGCGCCCGCCGCGGATGGCGGCGAAGTCGTCGATGAAGCCGAGCGCCCCGCCCAGGCCGAGCGCGATCAGCACGAAGCCGCCGGCGAGCGAGCGGTCGGCGACCAGGTAAAGGACGAGCGCCACTACCAGGAACACGATGCCGCCCGCGGTCGGCGTCCCGGCCTTGGCGTGGTGCGCGGCCGGACCTTCCTCACGGATCTGCTGGCCCATCCGGGCACGTGCCAGCCGGCCGATTGCGGCCGGGAACACGAGGGCGCTGACGACGAGGGCCGCGACGAAAACGATCAGTGGCGTCACGACCCCTCGCGAATCTGCTCGACAACCCGTTCGAGCCGCATGCCGCGGGAGCCTTTGACCAGCACCTGGGTCTGCGGCGTGAGCAGCGGACCCAGGGCCGCGACCACCTGCTCGGCCCCGTCGACAACATACGCCCGCTCCTTGGCCAGGCCCGCGCGTCGCGCGGACTCCACGACCCGCGGGGCGTACTCGCCGACGGCGATCACGATGTCCGCGGTCTTGCCGGCCAGTGACCCGATCTCGTCGTGCGCTTGCGCGGCATGGTCACCGAGCTCCAGCATGTCGCCCAGCACCGCCACCTTGAGCGAGCCCTTGGGCGCCAGCTCGAGAACACGGAGCGCAGCCTGCATCGAACCGGGACTGGCGTTGTAGGAATCGTCGATCACGGTGGCGCCGTTACGACCGGTCACGATGTTCATGCGACGGGCGGGTGGCGTGAAGCCATGGAGCGCCGTGGCGATCGCCGGAGCGTCGAACTCGAACTCGAGCGCGACCGCGGCGGCGGCCAGCGCGTTCGAGATGCTGTGCTGGCCCGGGAGGCGGAGATATACCTCGGCCTTGCCGCGAGGCGTGATCAGGGTGAAGTTACTGCCTTCGATGCCGTGCAGCCGGATCCGTTCGGCCCGAACACTGACATCGCTTGCCAGGCCGTAGAGCGTGAAACGTCGCGCCACCGCGGACATCGCCCGCACCCTCGGGTCGTCGGCGTTGAGCACCGCCAAGCCGCCAGGGGTCAGTCCCTCGACCAGCTCGCGCTTGGCGGCGGCCACTCCGTCAATCGATCCGAGGAAGGCGACGTGAGCCAGTCCGACGTTGAGGACGACCCCGATCGTCGGCGGGGCGACGCGCGCCAGCTCGCGGATTTCCCCTGCCCGCGACATCGCGTACTCGACGACCAGCGCTCGATCGCGCGGGTCCATCTGGAAGATCGTCATCGGGATCCCGGTATAGGTATTCAGGTTGCCTTCGCTTTTGTGCACGCGCAGCCGGCGTCCGAGGACATGGGCGATCAGGTCCTTGGTCGTCGTTTTTCCGGCGCTGCCGGTGATCGCGACAATCGGTACTGCCTGACGGCGCAGGCGATCGGTGGTGATGTCGAAGAGGGCTCGACGGGTGTCCGGGACCACGATTACCGCGGCGTGGTCGATCGTCTGCGGCGGCCGCTCGCAGAGGATGCCGGCGGCGCCACGCTCGATTGCCTGCGGAATGAAGCCATGCCCATCTTGCTGCTCGCCGCGCAAGGCGACGAAGAGGCTGCCGGGCTTCACCTCGCGCGAATCGGTGAACAGCGCGCTCAACGACGCATCCTGCGAACCGCTGAGCAGGCGTCCACCCGTGGCGTCCAGTACGTCCCTTACCGACATCGACACAGCACCCTTATTGTCGCTGGCGGTATCACGGCGCGATCTGCCACTGGGTGATCAGTGCGCTGGCGACGGTCTTCCAGATCGGGGCCGCGACATAGGCACCTTCGAAGAGCACTTTCGGCTTGCGGGTGATCACCAGCATGATGAACTGGGGGTGATCGGCCGGCACGAAGCCGACAAAGGAGCCGATGGTCTCGTCCTTGGCGTAGGTCCCATTTTCCGGAATGCTGGCGGTCCCGGTCTTGCCCGCGATCTGGTTTTTGAAGCCATCGATCCGAGCGGCGAAGCCGGAGCCATGTTCGACCACGCCGACCATCATTTGCTGCATCTGCTGCGCCGCTTTGGCACTGATGACCTGACGGACGACCCGTGGCTGCACCGGGTGACGGGTGCCGTTGCTATCGATCACCTGATCGACGACGTGGGGCCACACCAGGTTGCCGCCGGTGGCCACCACGTTGACGGCGGCCAGCATCTCGATTGCGGTCGCATCGACGCCCTGGCCGAAAGCTGCGGTAGCCAGCTCGACCGGTTTCCACTTGGCGAGATCCCGCAGCGGCTCGGCCGTTTCGGCGGCCACGTCGACCCCGGTTGGCGCGCCGATGCCGAACTTTTGAAGGTACTGATAGAAGGGGCCCACGCCCTCCAGCTGCTGCGCCTTGATGGCGCCGACGTTGAGCGAGTTCTCCAATACCTGGGTCATGCTGACGTTCCCGTGGGCCCGGTTGTCCCAGTTGCGGATCGCCACCCCGCCGACGACGGCGACGCCGGTCTCGTTGAAACGCGTGTCGGGCGTGATGGCGTGGTCATCGAGCGCGCCGCCCAGGGTCACGACCTTCATCACCGAGCCCGGTTCGTAGAGGTTGGAGACGATCGGGTCGATGAACTGCGGGGTCGGCGTCGTCGCAAACTGGTTGGCGTTGTAGCTGGGCACATCCGCCCAGGCAACGATCCGGCCGGTGGTGGGTTCCATGATGATCAACGAGCCGCTCTCGGCCTGGTATTTCTGCACCCCGTCGGCGAGTGCCCGCTCGGCGACCACCTGGATGGTGCCGTCCAGGGAGAGTTGCAGCGAGGCACCGTCGATCGGATCACGGCGCTGCCGGTCGCTGAGCACGATCGGCTGGTTGGCCAGGTCCTTCACCGTGGCCTCGAAGCCATCCTGACCGTGTAGGACTTTGTCGTAGTAGCCTTCGACGCCGTAGTTGCCGACGCCCGCATCATTGGCGAATCCAAGGAGATTGGCGGCCAGCGTGGTGCCTGCCACCCCGCCATCGACATAGGATCGCTGCGTTTCGGCCACCTTGCCAATGCCTGGCAAGCGAAGCTTGTCCAATTGCTGTGCCACGGAGGCGGGAACCCGCCGCGCCAGGTAGACGAATTGTCGTGTGGTGGCCAGCTTAGCCTGGATCGCATCGGGCGTTACGCCCAACAGGGGAGCGACTTTGGCGGCGATATCCTGGCGCTCCTGAGCCGAAATCTGGTCTGGCGAGGCGAAGATCGAGAACACCGGCGTGTTGGTGACGAGTAGCGCCCCGTTGCGATCCAGGATGTTGCCGCGCACGGCCGGCAACGTGATGGTGTCGTCGTGGTAGGCGGAGGCCAGCCGGGCCATATCGTCGTGCCGCCACACCTGCCAGTAGGCCAAACGGCCGAGTAGGACGAGGTAGGCACTCAGGATGAGCGCCATCAATGTAAGGATGCGACCGCGAGGCTCGAGCTCCTGGATGCCCCTCACGGTCGCCGCCTGCTTAGTGCGTTGCTTGCGAGTTCAGCGGGCGGCCAATGACGGCGGCCAGCACGGCCAGTACCCCGTCCCAAACGCCGGACCGGCCCTGGTTGGCCGGCCGGGGACCGAGCGCGATCGGCGATTGTGTCGAATGGACATACTGCCACCGGCTGGGGTGGGAGAGACCGAGTTGCACCGCCGCGGTGGCGACGCGGTTGGCGGCGCGATCGCCGGCGAGCTGCGCCAGGAGCTGGTCGTGTTCGGCGGATAGGCGGGCTTGTTCCTGCTTCAGCGTCGCGATCTGGTAGCTCGCCTGGGTGGCGGCCGCCGACTGCCCCACCAGGAGCAGGGCTGCGGCGATCAGCGCGGTCGCGCCGACGAGCGGCGAGATCGATGGCCGGCCGCGACTCCGGCGCGCGCGCGAAGGGGGAAACGCGCGCGCCGGAGGGGTCGGATCGGGCCGGCGGGGCCGCAAGACTAGTAGATGCCCAGGAGGGAGGGGTTCCACCATGCGGCCGCTCAGGTATTGACTTGTGGAATGACATGGATCCGATTCATAACTTCTCCGCGACTCGTAATTTCGCTGACCGGGCGCGGGGATTTTCCCGTACCTCGGCCTCAGAGGGAGTGATCGGCTTACGCGTCACGACGCGCACCGAACGCTGGTGCCCGCAGATGCAAACGGGCGCTTGGGGCGGACAAATACAGTCTGTTGCTTCGACGTTGAAAAGGTTCTTTGCAATTTTGTCCTCGAGGGAGTGGAAAGAGACGACCCCGACGCGCCCACCGCTTGCGAGCACCTGGATGGCGGCCTTCAACCCTTTTTCGATCGCGTCGAGCTCGCGGTTGACCGCGATGCGGAACGCCATGAAGCTGCGGGTCGCGACGTGGATCTCGCGGGGCCAGGCGCCCCGGGGGATGGCCCCGGCCACCACGTCGACGAGATCCGCCGTGGTCTCGAAGGGCGTCCGGCGTCGCCGCTCGACGATCCGCTGCGCGATCCGCGCCGCCCACCGTTCCTGGCCGTAGTCATAAAGGATGCGCCGCAGCTCACTCTCCGGTTCGCGGTTGAGCAGATCGGCGGCGGTCCACGGTTCGCTGCGATCCAGGCGCATATCCAGCGGTCCGTCCACCTGGAAGCTGAAACCCCGCTCAGGGTCATCGAGCTGCACCGAGGACAGTCCGAGGTCGAAGACGATGCCATTTGGTGGGCGGCCGATCCGCGCGGCCGCCCGATCGAGCTGCGCGAAGTTGGTGTGCTCCAGCATAACGGTGATGTCGGGAGGCACCGGTTCCCGGCTGAATCGCTCGAGGGCGGAGGCATCGCGATCGAGGCCGAGCAGCACGCCGCCCGGCCGCAGGCGCTCGATCAGCGCCCGTGCATATCCCCCACCGCCCAGCGTGGCGTCGATGAACGCCTGCCCGGGAGTTGGTTGAAGGCTCGTTATGACGTCTTGTAAAAGTACGGGTCGGTGTCCGGACGGCCCGGACGGTCGATCGAGTCGAGGGCGGCCGCGTCGGTCACGTGCGCGGGGCACGTCGCCGCTCGGCCACCTGGTCCTGAATGCGCGTGTATTCCTCGGGCGTCGCCTCGCCGATCCGGCGCCACCCCTCGTCGTTCCAGATCTCGATCAAGTTGTTGACGCCAACAATCCAGGCTACGCCCGTGATGTCGGCGTACTGCCGCTGGTCGGCGGACAGGACGATTCGTCCCTGGGCGTCGAATTCGCACTCCCGGGCGGCGCCGAACATCATGCGGGCGAGCCGCCGCTCCTCCGCCGGCGTCGTCGAGCCCAGTCGCAAGCCCTGCTCCTGCGCCCATTCCTGGGGCGGGTAGACCTGGAGGCAGCCCTCGGCGCCCTTGGAGATCACGGTGCCACTCGGGAGTTGCTCCCGAAAGCGGGCGGGGATCGCGACTCGTCCCTTGGCATCGACCGAGTGCCGGTACGTGCCGAGGAACATCAGACGTCGTCACCGGTTGTCTCACTCTCCCCACTTTTCCCCACTTTGTGCCACCAGCACGCCGAACGCTACCACTGCGACAGGTGCCTGTCAACAAAATCAAACTAAATCTTGTGGCCTAGTACCGGCGCGGGAAATGAGCTACTACATCTTGTGCCGGCGATCTCCCGCGCCGGCCTCAGCGAGGCCGCAGGCCGAGCCGCGCTTTCGCGCGTAAGAGGGCGGGTGTCGCATGCCGGCCTGTACGCGCACACGAGGCCGTCGTCGTTTCGGCCGAGTGCGCGATGGGGCGGCTGGACGACACCATCGCCCGGTTCAGTCCTGAACTAACTCCGAACGCGTTAGCGAGTCTGCCTGCGCAGGCGGGCAGTCTTGACAGCGACCGTCCGGCACGGTAGACATTTGTTCACAACCAATAACGCCGCCCTAAGGAGGGGATATGGCAACCACTACCGGCGTCAGCGCACCCGTGAAGTCGGGCGAGCTGCTCTCGGAGCGGATCGCGCCCGGCATCTTACCGAAGGTTCTCGGCCGCTTCGACATGATCGCGATCTTCGTCGCCATCGTCCTGTTCGCCGTCCAGGGCTCGGTCGTCCAACCGGCCGGCGCCTCGGCCTTCGTGTACTGGATCCTCGGCTTCGTCACGTTCCTCATTCCCGGCGCCATCGTCACCGGCCAGCTTGGCCTCATGTTCCCCGGTGAGGGTTCCATCTACGTCTGGACCAACAAGGCGCTCGGCTCGTTCTGGGGCTTCTTCGCCGGCTTCTGCGCCTGGTGGCCCGGCACACTCGTCATGGTCGCGACCGCCGTTCTGGTCGTCAACTTGCTCCAGTTCCTTCTAACGCTGCCGCCCTTCAATCTCCAGAATCCGCTGAGCGCACTCTGGCAGCAGGGCATCATCATCCTGGCGGTCATTTGGGCGTCATCGGCCCTGTCGATCTTGCGATTCCGCGTCACCCAGAATCTCGTCAACGGCGTCTTCGTCATCTATGGCGCCGCCATCCTGACGGTCGGCCTCGCCGGCCTGGCCTGGCTGCTGGGCGGCCATCCGGCGGCTAACGACTTCTCGCGGAACGCGTTCGGGCTCAACTCCAACAACGCGACCTTTTACGGTCTCGTTATTCTGGCCCTGCTCGGCATCGAGGTGCCGCTAAACATGGGGGTAGAGATCCGTGATCGCAGGGCGATTACCAGCTACCTGGTGTGGGGCTCGATCGTCGTCATGGTCGGCTATCTCATCCTGACCTTCGGCGCGATGGTGGTCCAAAAGAACAGCGGGCCGACCTTCAACTCGACGACCGCGATCCTCTCGGCAGTCCAAACATCGCTGGGCGCCTTTGTCGCCGCGCTTGTCAC
>DASWBA010000134.1:0-19130 GCA_036390825.1 Candidatus Dormiibacterota bacterium | reverse complement strand
CCAGGCGCTCGCGGCGTCAGGACGGGCCGTAGTCGACAATCGTGACCGAATCCTCGGTCATCCGGGACGGCCGCCCGGCCGCCGTCGGCACCGACCTCTCGCTTGGGCTGTCGACCACCAGCGTATGAATCGGGTGAAGGGCGGCACCTAGCCGGCTCGCCGCTTCCGCGGCCGTTCCCTTTCCCACGTAGATGTACTTGCGATGGCCGCTATGGGTCCTGGCTTCTCGTTCGACCCGCCCGAGCATTTCCTGGGCGGTGGGGTCGGCAAAGTACGGATCGACGATCTCCATCAAGTGCGGGAACCCCGTTCTTTCGAGGCCCTGGCCCTGATAGAGGAAAACGATCGGTTGGTTCTTCGCCACTTCCACAGCGGCTTTGGCGAGGGCGACCGCCGGTCCCGGCTCACTCGGGACGACGGCGAGGACGTTGCATGCGCCGATCCGGCGAGCGCGCGAGATGAGCGTGGGGGGGCGATCATCGCGCAATATATGCGGAAAGACCGCAGGCGCGCCGCCTCGGTGCGCCAACCGATAGGTGGCCAGGCCGATCGCGACGCCCACGGCTGACAGACCACCACCGAAGATGGTCGCCAGGGGCTTGGCGAAGAGGTTGGTCACCCAGGCAAGGGTTACCGCCGCCGTGGTGATGACGCCGACCACCATCACCAAGCTCGAGACTCGTTCGTGCCAGCGGATCACGTCGAGCGACAGCGATGTCAGCATGAAGGCGCCCAGCAGACCGAAGGCGTAGATGCCGCCCAGCGTGCCCGTATTGCCACCAGCAAATATCACGACGGCTACAGGGATGACGGTGGCGACCGCAATCGCCCAGTGAGGCGTGTTGCGCCAGGGATTTCGCTGGGCCAGCGGCCGGGGCAGGAAGCGCATGTGGGTGAGCGCCAGGAAGACGTGGTAGCTGCCGATCAGGGCGGTGTTGCTGGCGAAGATCAGCAGGAGGGCGCCGCTGATCGCGACCATCCAGGCCAGCACGGGTCCGGCGGCATAGTTGCCCAGCAGAGAGATGAACTGATCGGGGTTGGCATGCCTTCCCAGGAGGGTGGTCGACCAAAGGGTCAGGAGCGGACTCGTCAACGCGATCGTGATAACTACCAGGCCCATCCCCAGGTTGGCGACGCGGCGGCGCGGCTCGGCCATGACGGGCGAGAGTTGCGCAATACTCTCCAGGCCGGAAAAGGCGAGGAAGGCGCCGGCGTATCCGGTGAGGAGAAAAATCGGCGTCAGGCGCGGTCCGCTAAGGACCTGGTGCAGCGAATCGAACATATGGCCCGGTCCGAGACGCGCGATGACCGCAACGACCACGGCCAGCTGCAGCACCCCGGCAATCACGGCGAAGATGGCGCTGGCTTCCGCGCTCGCCTTCACCCCGATGAGGTTGAGCAGTGCGAGGATGACGAGCGCCCCAATCGTCCCCAGGACGACGGCGGCCGCCAGCGATTTGAACACGACGCTGAGGTAGATCACCCCCGAGAGGGCGCTAAGCGCAGCGGTCAGAAAGTAGTCGACCAGGATGAACATCCCACCGACCAGTCCGACGAAGGGATGAAACGCCCTGGTACTGACGGTGACCACGCCGCCGCCCTCGGGATAGCGCACAGCTACCTCGGCGTACTTGATGGCCAGCAGCACGAAGACCAGCAGCGTCATAGCGACGAAGATCGCCGCCCGGGTTCCGAAACGTCCGTAGAGAATGCCGGGGGTGTAATACACCGAGGTCCCGATGTCGGCGAAGACGACCGCCCAGCAGAGGAACGGGCCGATCCGCTGCCGTCGACGAAGGACCCGCTTCGCCCGCCCCTGATCCGGCATCACTCAATAGTGTCGCCCACCGCCGCGGTGACAGGTCTGGAGCGGCTGGGCCTTCGCAGTGTCTTGCACGGGCTTCGCGCCGCGGCGTAGCGTTGCCGGATGAAGATCACCCGACGCGCCCAGGCGCTAGGCGACCTCACGGCCCTCGACGCGACCCACTTCACGGGAAAGGCAGGCGCGCATACGCTCCTGCCCGCGACGGTACCGTTGCCGCCGACGTCCGCGGCGGTGGTTCGATTCGAGGCCGGTGTCCGTAATCACTGGCATGCCCATGCCGGTGGGCAGCTGATGATCGTCGTCGAGGGCGAAGGCTGGGTGCAAGCCCGGCGTGCCGAGCCTCAGCGGGTCCATGTCGGAGACGCGGTATTTACAGAACCGAACGAAGAACACTGGCATGGTGCCGGGCGAGGCGGCCCGTTCGCACATGTTGTCGTCAACATCGGCGAGACCCGCTGGCTGGAGGAATCCTCCTCGCCTCCGGAGTAAGGGTTACGATTGCCAGGGGAGAGGGGCATGCCCCCGGCACAAATCTGGGACCGCGATGCGGCATTGGGGGCGATCGAGCACCTGCTGTCGGAAGCCCGGGAGGGTCGAGGTCGCAGTCTGTTCATCGTTGCGGAGGCGGGGCTTGGGAAGACCACGATGGTGGAGCGCGCATCTTCGCTTGCAGGCGCTGACTTTCGAATCAGCATCGGGCGTGGCGATGCGGCGGAATCGAGTCTGCCTTTCGGCGTGATCGATCAGGCCCTTCGGGGACTGGGCTTCAGGAGCCCAGTTGAGGTGAAGGCCAGCAGGCGATCTCCGCCGCAGGCGCGGGCGGCGCGCTTGTATGCCGCTCTGCAGTTTCTCGACGAGCTACCCTCGCCGGCGTTGCTGCTGCTCGATGACCTCCACTGGGCGGACGCGGACTCGCTGGCGCTGCTCTCCTACCTTTGTCGCAGGATCGGCAATCTGCCGGTTGCGCTGATGGGGACCCTTCGGCCGTGGCCCGATAACGCGCTCGATTCTGTCGCCCCTCTGACCAATGACGGTGACGCGATGATCGAGCGCTTGCAGCCGCTGAGCGAAGCGAGCGCGACTGAAATGCTGAGCGCTCGGGCGGGCGCGATCTCTGCCGCGTCCGCTCGCGAGGCGGCCCGACTGGCCGGGGGGAATCCGCTCCTCCTCGAGCTGGAATCGACGAGTTTGCGGCGCGGTCGGCCCCTTCCGGAATCCGACGGCGACGTCGCGAGCACCAAGGCCCGGCTCCTGCTCGATCGATTCATCGGGGTCTCGGCCGAGCAAATGCGCTATGCGCAGGCGGCGAGCGTTCTTGGCAACCGGTTCCGCCCGACCATCGCGACCGCGATGGCGGACCTCTCACCGGCCGACGGCGATCGAGCGCTCGAGGCTCTCTCGCGAGGAGGCGTCTTCACCTCGTCCGCGCCCGGCTGGGCGGAGTTTGTTCATGCGTTGCTGCGGCAAGTCGTCTACGACGAGATTCCGCCACCGATGCGGGCCCGGTGGCATGCTGCCGCTTTTCGCCTGCTCCTCGCCACCGCCGCTGACCCTTCAGAGGCGGCCGAGCATGCAGCCCGCGCCGGCGTCATCGGTGATCCGGAGGCAGTTGCGGTGCTGGCGCAAGCCGGCCGCGCGGCGATGCGGGAGGGTGCGGTCGCGCGAGCGAAGGAGCACCTCTCGGCAGCGGTCGAGGTGGCCGGCTCCCGTGCCGCAGCCGACCTCTTGATGGATCTCGGTGAGGTACAGCTCGACAGCGGCGACGGGCGTGGCGCGATCGCAACCTTCCGGCGAGTTCTCGAATTACCAGATCTGGGCGATCGGCCGCGGAGCGCGGCGCAGCGCATGCTCGGCCGCGCGTTGTTCATTCGCGGTTCGGTCCGGGAGGCGGGCGAAGCCTTCCGTGCGGCGGTTGGTGCCGCCCTCCCATCGGACAAATCGGCGGCAGTCGGGGCGCTTCTCGACCAGGCCTTCATCTCGTGGCCTAGCGGAGGTCCGGCCCTGGCGACGCCCTTGCTGGAGCAGGCTAGGGAGCTCGCGGCCGACTGCTCGCCGACCCTTCGGGTGCGAACCGATACCGCCTGGGCGTTCAGCACCTTTGTTGGCGGGGACCACGCTGGAATCCGAGTCATCGACGCCGCGGTGCAAGATGCGCTCGCGAATCCCGAAGCGGATACGACCGATTTCGCCTGGAGTTGGGGAACACTGGGCGCCTACGGAAACATGGCGAAATGGACGGAACGGTTTGCGGAGGCGACTCGCGCCTACGAGGTCGGTACGGCGGCGGCGGAACGCATGGGGCTGCCGGTAGCCATTGCCGCGGTGGCGGTGATGCACGGCGACACCTGCCTTCGGATGGGACGCCTTGGGGAGGCGTTGCGCCTCGCCGATCGGGCGACGGTGCTCGCGGACCTCGCACCCGAGCGCGCCTTCTGGGCGGCGATCATCCACGCCTACACGTTGAACGAGATGGGCCAGATGGAGGAGTGTGTCGGGTGGTCCCGACGAGCGGGTGCGCTCGCCGATCCGGACGAGAACTGGGCCGGCCGCGTCTGGCTGCTTCACATGGAGGCCGTCCTCGCGATGCACGCCAGGCGGACGGCGGAGGCCTGCGCCGTGTTCGATCGCCTGCGCGCCCTCGCCGGTCGATTGCAAATCCTCGAGCCCTGCATCGTCCCCTGGTCTGGCGACGCCATCACCGCCTACCTTTACGGCGGCCGTATCGATGATGCGCTGGCCGTCCTCGCTTCGCTCGACTCGATTGCGCAACCGCTGCCCTGCCGTTTCCCGCGCATCGTCGCGCTGGGGGCTCGGGCCGCGTTCAAGCAAGCCGAAGGCGATCTTGCAGCGGCGGCGCATCTCCTCGACCAGGCGGTTGAGCTCGCGACCGAAAGCGGAATGCCGTTGCTCGAAGCACGGATCCGCCATCGCCTCGGAGTGCAACTCAGAAGGTCCGGCCAGGATCGCGCCGCCCGGCCTCTCTTGAAGCGTGCCTTGGAGCTCGCGGACGAATGCGGCGCCGAAGGCCTGGCGAGGAAGGCCGACGAGGAATTGAAGCTGGCCCATGGACGCCAGCATCGTCAGGTAACGGATCCTGACGCGCTAACACCCGCCGAGCTACGAGTCCGTGGTCTGGCCGAGCTGGGGGTCAAACCGCAGTTGATCGCCGGCCAGCTCTTCGTGAGCCTCAACACCATCGAGACACACCTGCAGCACATCTATCGCAAGCTGGGGATCAACTCGCAGCGCGAGCTGATTGTCATCGCCCGCAGTCGGGACGTGGCTTGAGCGGCAATCGACCGTTACTTCCTCGACCGCCGCCACGTTACCGGGACATGAATGCCAGCCGGTGGACGACCGAAGTGGCGTCCGCTCGCGAGCTGATTCGAGACCGAGGCCCCATGGTCGCGACCCGACGCTTCGAATGGGTGGTCGTCGCCCTCTGTACCTGGTTGGTGGCAGGGGCGTACCTCGACTCCTGGGCGCATCGGCACCTGGCGAGGCTGGAAACGTTCTTTACGCCCTGGCATGCCGTGCTCTATTCGGGGATGTTCGCCATCCTGTCCTTCCTCGCCATCACCGCGTTGCGAAATCGCGGTCGGGGCCAAAGCGCCGGTCAGGTGCTGCCCGCCGGTTATGGTCTATCGCTCCTCGGCTGTGTCCTCTTCGGCATCGGGGGCGTCATCGACATGTTCTGGCATCTTCGTTTCGGCATCGAGGTCAGCCTCGCGGCCCTGATCAGCCCGCCCCACTTGCTCTTGATGGCGTCGCTGGCGCTGATCGTGACCGGGCCGCTGCGCGCCGCCTGGCGTCGGCCGGGAGCCCGAGCCCCCGTTACGGCTGTGTTCTCAGCGAGCCTCCTGTTGTCGGTGTTCACCTTTTTCGATCAGTTCGACCAGCCGCTGGTCAACACCTGGGCGGCGACGCAGGCGGGGCGCCCGGACACCGTGTCGTACATGCAGCAGCTGGGCATCCTGGGGTTGATGGTGCAAACCGCTCTCCTTACCGGGGTGGTCCTCAACCTGCTCAGTCGTTTCACCCTCCCATTTGGCAGCATCACCTTGCTGGTCGGGCTGAACGGTATCCTTCTGGCCGCGCTCCAGCAGAACTTCGACCTGATCGCGGTGGCGATCATCGGCGGCCTTACCGCTGACCTGGTGTTGTTGTGGCTCAGGCCCGGACCGGAACGCGTGGTGGCGCTTCGTGTCGCCGCCTTCCTCGGTCCGGTTGGCGTGACCTCGCTCTACCTTCTATTCATCGAGCTGACTCGCGGCGTTGGCTGGCCGATCACGCTGTGGCTTGGCTCGATCGTCGTCTCGGGAGGAATCGGGGTTCTGCTGAGTTACCTGGCCGTCCATCCGCCGATCCCGCAGCTAGACGCCACCTAGGCCTTTCGCCGGCAGCCCAACCCCTGCTAGCGTGAAGGGGGAAGGGAATGGAGGCGCAACCCGTAACCGCCGAGCGCTGGGCGCCACCGTGGTGGGCGGTTTTTCTGATCGGACTGGCGATGTGGGCGGCGGCCTTCGCGGTCGCACGAGTCACACGTAACGTCATCCTGCTGCCGACCATCGTTCTGCTGGGCAGTTTCCTTGTCCCGGTCACGGCCGTCGTCTGGTACCTGGATCACGATCCCAGTCCGGCACTGTCTCCGCGACGGATCTTGGCCGCCTTCATCATCGCCGGCGTTTTTGGCGTTCTGGGCGCCTCGCTACTCGAATACTGGCTCGTGAGCGTCGGTATCCTGGGCAGCCTCGAGGTCGGCTTGATCGAGGAAGCGGTCAAGGGCGTGTTCATCGTGGTTGTCGCGCTGGGTATCCGCCCGTTTCATGTGCGCGATGGGATGGTGCTGGGGGCGACCGTGGGCTTTGGTTTCGCTGCCCTCGAGAGCAGCGGCTATGCGCTTGCTTCTCTCTTCGTCGTGCAGGGCGGTCAGCTCTACCTGTCGCTCACCTCGGTGGTCATCACCGAGCTGATCCGCGGAGTGCTCTCGCCGTTCGGGCACGGTATGTGGTCGGCGATCCTCGGCGGTGCCATCTTTGGCGCGGCGGCCCGTCGCGGCCGGCTCAGCCCCTCGGGGGCCGTGCTCGTCGCCTATCTCGGAGTGTCGGTCCTACACGGCGCCTTCGACTCGATCAACGGGGTCCTCGGTTACGTCCTGGTTTCGCTGGTCGGCCTGATTCCGCTGATCTGGATGTGGCGTCGGGCCGACGGTGGTGGTGTGTTGCCGCGGCGCCGGCAGCCCATCCCGACCGCGGCCTCCGTCAGCTCCTAGCGGTATCGGCGCCGGGGTCGCGCCTTAAGGTATCCGCATGGCTGCGCCCAGGGAAGAGATCATCGAGGCCGCCGGACGGCAGGTTACGATCACCAATCCGGACAAGGTCTTCTTTCCGCGAACCGGCCATACCAAGCTGGACCTGGTTCGGTATTACATGGCCGTCGCCGAGGGCGCCATTCGCGGTGTCGACGGACGACCGATGGCGCTCAAACGGTTCGTCAACGGCGCCGAAGGTGAGGCCTTCTTTCAAAAGCGGGCGCCGACCTCGCGGCCGGAGTGGATCGAGACCGTCGAGCTCAGCTTTCCTTCCGGGCGAACCGCGGAGGAGATCGTCATCCGCGATGCCGCGCAGCTGGCCTGGATCATCAACCTGGGATGCATCGACCTCAATCCCCATCCCGTGCGCGCCAACGACCTCGACCATCCGGACGAGCTGAGGATCGACCTCGATCCAGTACCCGGCGTGTCGTGGGGGCAAATTCGCGAGGTGGCCATGGTGTCGCGCGAGGTTCTCAAGGACTTCGGATTGGTTGGCTGGCCAAAGACGTCGGGCTCGCGGGGCATACACGTCTATGCCCGGATCGAGCCGCGTTGGACGTTTCCGCAGGTTCGCCGGGCGGCGCTGGCGGTGGCGCGGGAGGTCGAGCGCCGCGCGCCCGAGATTGCCACCAGCCGCTGGTGGAAGGAGGAACGGCACGGGGTGTTCCTCGATTACAACCAGAACGCAAAGGACCGCACCATCGCGTCGGCGTATTCCATCCGTCCAACGCCAGATGCGCGCGTGTCCGCGCCGTTGACCTGGGACGAAGTGCCAAGCGCCGAGCTGGGGGCGTTCACCATCGACACCGTCCCCAGCCGGTTTGCCCAGATGGGCGACCCGTCGAAAGGCATCGACCAGGCGGTCGGGTCACTCGAGGCCCTCCTCGAGCTCTCCGCGCAGCACGAGGCGGCCGGCTTCGGCGATGCACCCTGGCCGCCGCACTTTGCGAAGCAGGAGGGCGAGCCGGCACGCGTCCAGCTATCGAGGCGGCGTCGCGAAGATCGTCCGGCGGCGGCGAAGGGTAGCGTCCCGGCTCCCGCTCCAGGCAAAACGGTCGGCCCCACCGGCCGCAGGCGGACCACGGCTCCGCTGATCGAAATCGCGCGCGCCGCGACCGAGGCCGAAGCGCGTGCAGGGCTGCAGCGCTGGCGGGCGCGCCATGCCGAGGTCTGGTCACACCTCGCGCCATCGGATGTCATGGTGGATTCGATGCGCGGGCGCAACACCACCTGGACGCGCATCCGGATCAATCTGCGCAACGTCCCCGAGTCGGAGCGGCCACCGCAGGAAGCGCTCGAGGTCGACTATGACCCCTGGGCCGGCTACCAGGGTCCCGATCGCTCCGGTCAACTCGAGCGCCCGAAGCGAAAGCGCGCTAGTCCAAGCGACGCTTGACCTGCATCTGCTGCTTCACGCCCTTGTGGATCATCTTCCACTTTCGGCGCTCCTCGATCTGCAACCGCACGTCGGCCTTGACCTCGATCGCGCGCAGCTCACGCTGCAGCTTTCCGTAGCTGGCGAAGCGACTCGGATCAAGGGTGCCGCCTTCGAGCGCGGCCATCACGGCGCAGTCCGGCTCGGTCTCGTGCCGGCAATCGGTGAACTTGCAGCCGAGTGCCAGCTCCTCGATGTCAAGGAAGACCTCCGCCAGTGCTTCCGCTCCGGCCCATAACTGGATTTCCCGCAAGCCAGGCGTGTCGATGATCAGACCCCCACCTGGCACCTTCAGCAATTGGCGATGACTGGTGGTGTGGCGGCCCTGGCCGCTTTTGTGCACGTCTGCGGTTCGCAGCACCACTTCTCCGAGCAGGCGATTGATCAATGTCGATTTGCCCACGCCGGACGATCCCACCAGCACCGCCGTCTTTCCTCGAGAAAAATGGGCGCGGACCGCCTCGATCCCCTCTCCGGTCAGCCCGCTGACCGCGACCACGGGGACACCGGTCGCGATGGTCGCGAGCTCTGCCTCGAATGGATCCGGATTGTTGACATCGACTTTGGTCAGCACGATCACCGGCGCCGCCCCACTCTGGTAGGCAACCGTCAACAACCGCTCGATACGGCGCAGGTTGAAATCGGTGTCCGCCGAGGTCGCGATGAAGACAAGGTCGACGTTGGCGGCGATGACCTGCTGGGCGGTCTCCGCGCCCGGCGCCTCGCGTGTGATCGCGGACTGACGTGGCAGCACGGCGCGGATCTCGGTGGCCTGCGCCGTCTGGCGAACACCCACCCAGTCACCGACTGCGATCAGGCGGGCCTCGCGCAGATTGCCGCCAAGCGTGGCCAGCGGCGCGGCGCCGGCAAGCTGCACCAGGAATTGGGTGCTGTAGTCGGCGGCCAGCCGCCCGGGCTGCAAGTCCCTATCGCCGAGCGCGTCGAATGCGGACGCGAAGCGGTCGTTCCAGCCGAGCTCATCCAGCTCGGCGCGGTGCTCTGAATTCAAGGTGAGAACCTCCCTGATGTGGTCAACGGCAAATGGCATCGGCGCCTTCGCCGAGGGAGGTTTTTTACGGGTTTAGCTAGCGCAACCCTCGGGAGGCGGTCGCCACGCAGGTGCGACGCACAACACTGGCAGCCACGCGGACCTCACCTCCCGGGCAGATTTTCGAGGCTCGAAGTCTAACACGGCTAGGTAACGAGCAGCGGCGCCAGCCGTCGAAGGTCGTCGGTCGGCGCCCGATCGGGCGTTGCCGTGAGGACGTTGAGGGCCACGTGGTCGGCGCCAGCCTCGTAATGCCGTTTCACCTTGCCGGCGATTTCTTGCTCGTCGCCCCATGCCACCAGCGCATCGAAGGCTCTGTCGCTGCCCGGCGGCGTCAGCTCCTCCTCGGGCCAGCCCAGCCGGATCAGGTTCTGGCGGTAGTTCTGCAGTGAAAGGTAGGTGCGCATATAGATGTCGCCGGGAATGCGGGCCGCCTCGCGGTTCCTGGCGATGGCGATCGCCTGCTCGGGAGCAAGCAGGCGGTCTGGTCCAAGAATGCTGCGCGCGTCGCGCGTGTGCTCGACCGGCACGCAATAGGGATGCGCGCCGGCTGACCGTTCGCGGGCCAGTCCGAGCATCTTGACGCCGAGCGCCGCCAGGATGATCGGCGCAGGCGGATTCGGGACCGGTCCGCGATACGTCGCTTTCTCCATGGCGTCGAGGTAGGCATGCATCGCGCTGAGCGGCCGTTCATAGTCATGGCCGCGGGCCTTCACACTCGGGAGGTGACTGACGCCCAGGCCCAGCACGAATCGGTTCGGCCAGGCTTCTGCGAGGGTTCGACCGCCGTTCATCATCGCGGTCGGGTCTCGAGCCCAGATGTTGGCGATGCCGGTCGCGACGGTGATGTGACGGGTCGCTTCGAGGATGATGGCGCAGGCGGCAAACGGCTCCCGGGCGAGGGCTTCGCCGATCCAGATGGTGCCGAACCCCAGCTCTTCGATCTCCACCACCGCGCGTCGCAAGTCGGCCGTCGGCAGCAGCGCCATCGACCCGAGCCAGACCCCGGCCCGCCCGAGGCTTACGCCCGCGCGGTCTGCCGTGTGTGCTCCTCGATGAAGGCCAGCATCTGGCGCCAGGCATCGTCCGAGGCCGCCTTGTGCTCCTCGAAGGTGCGGTCGAAGAAGGAGTGTGGGGCGCCCTCGTAAATCACTTTCTGGTGCGGCACACCGGCTTGCGTGAGCTCTCGGTCGAACTCGACGAAATCCTCCGGTGTGGTCGCCTGGTCGTTACCGGCCAGCAATAGCAAGAGGGGAGCCCTCATCTTTGGGATGGCATCGCGGACACGGGAGGGGACGCCGTAGAAGCCGATCGCCCCTGCCAGCCCGGGCTGCGCGGCGGACTGCCGCCATGACTGGGCGCCGCCAAAACAGAAACCGACAGTGAACACCGACTCCACGGCGCCGCCTGCCGGCGAGCGCAAATAGGCGATGCCGGCGGCGACGTCGGCCGCGATCCCGTCGGGTGTCGTCTTTCCAATCGCGGCGCGCAGGTCGAAGTTCTCGGGCCGTTCCGACATCCCGGCCGATCGGTCGATGTAGTCGATCACCACCGCATCCAACCCGGCCTGCGCGAAGCGGCGCACCAGGTCCTTGTAGAAGGGGTGCACCCCGCGCGGATCGGGAATGACGACGACACCGGCGCCGCTGGGCGTCGCCGCCCGGGCCGCGTACGCCCTGAAGCGGTTGCCATCAGCCGCCGCGAGCACCAGGTCGCCGTCGTCGGTTGAGCCTCCCATGATCGGCGGGAGCGGAGATCGGGCCGCATCTGTGTAGCACATGGAGATTTATTGTGGGCCTTCGCAAAGCGCCCGTGCCTGCTTATGATGGAAGGACCGATCACGCAGGGGGGTAACAGGCATGTCTACCGCGGTTAAAGCGCCGCCAACGACGACCAGCCGTGACAGCCAATCGCCGGTGCTGGTGGCGATGGCCGACACGTTCATCGGCGGCATGGGACACCCCGGGTCCCCGATCCGCGTCGCCGCCTCGATGGAGGAAACGTTTGCGCGGCTGCCCTCCGAAGCCGACCGTCGCCGGCTTCGCTTGCTGGTCGCCATCCTGGGGCGCCGGTCTGGCACATTTCTCCTGACGGGCCGCCCGGTTCCGTTTCACCGCTGGCCGCGCGAGCAGCGGATTGCCGTCATGTCATCCTGGGCGGTCAGCCGGCTGAGCTTCCGCCGTCAACTGTTCCAGGTGTTCAAGCGCCTGTCGCTGCTCGCCTTCATCGGTGACACCGAGGACGACGGCACCAACCCGGTCTGGCCCGAGATCGGCTATCCGGGGCCGGTTACAGCCCCGCCTGCGACTCCCAAAAGCATTCGGACGACCGTGCTGGACGGTGACACCACGCTGACCTGCGACGCGGTGGTGATCGGATCCGGTGCAGGCGGCGGGGTGGTCGCGGGCGAGCTTTCTGCGGCCGGGAAAAGCGTCATCGTCCTTGAGGAGGGCGGCTACTACAACGAGGCCGACTTCAACCAGCTCGAGCTCGCCATGATGCGCAAGCTCTACTTCCAGGGCGGATTCGCCGCCACCGCCGACGCCTCGATCGCATTGATCGCCGGTGCTTGTCTCGGCGGCGGCACCGTGGTCAACTACACGACCAGCTTTCGCAGTCCCGACTGGCTGCGACAGGAATGGGCCGAGCGCTATGGCCTCACCGCCTTTGCGACCGATGAGTTCACGGCGTCGCTTGACGCGGTCTACGAACGTCTCGGCGTCAACCTCGATCACAGCCGGGTCAGCGCGCGCGAGCGAGTCCTGGAGCGCGGCTTGCGAAAGCTTGGCTGGCACGTCGATCACATGCCGCGCAACGTCCAGGGCTGCACCCAGGATGCCGGTTGCGGCTTCTGCAGTTACGGCTGCCAGATCGGCGCCAAGCAATCGACGCTGAAGACCTACCTGCTCGACGCCTATCGACGGCGGACCCGCATCGTCGTCGACTGCACCGTCGACCGCGTGCTGATCGAGGACGGACGGGCGGTGGGCGTCCGCGCAACGGTGCGCCAGCCGCAGATGCCGGCCTTCACCTTGATCGTGCGCAGTCGCGCCGTCGTGGCCGCCGCCGGCGCCATCGGGACGCCCGCCCTGCTGCAGCGCTCAGGCGTGCGATCGCCGGCGGTCGGGCGATGGCTCCGGCTGCATCCCGGGGTCGCGGTCCTCGGCGTGTTCGACGAGACGCTTCGTCCCTGGGAGGGTAGCCTTCAGGCGGTCTACTCGGACCAGTGGATCAACCTCGACGGGCAGTACCACGGCGTCAAACTCGAATCGGGGCCGATGCATCCGGCAATCCTGGCCCATGCGATTCCGTGGCGCGATCCTGCCCAATACCAGCGCCTGATGCGCTTGCTGCCCAACATGTCAGTGCTTGCGCCCCTGGTTCGAGACCACGGTGGCGGGCGGGTCACGGCGAGAGATGGAGGCGCCCGCGTCGATTATCGACCCGGGGCCGACGACCTGGCTGACCTGCGACGCGGCATCCAGGCATCGGTCCAGATCATGGAGGCCGGCGGTGCACGAGAGATTTTCACCGGGCAGAGCGCCTATGTCGCCTACCGGCCGGGCCAACGTGGCGGCATCGAGGCGTTCATGAACGAGGTCGACCGTCAGGGGTTTCGCCCGGGGCAAATGGGCTACTTCAGCTTTCACCAGATGGGGTCGTGCCGAATGGGCAACGACCCGGCCACCTCGGTGATCGGCCCCAATCACGAGGCGCACACCGTCAAGGGCTTGTTCGTCGCCGACGGCAGTGCGTTCCCCAGCGCGTCGGGCGTCAACCCCATGATCACCATCATGGCGATGGCCCACCGTGCCTCGCGGTTCATCGCGGCGGCCTGCTGACGTGCCTACGCAGTGGCTCCCGCTTTTCCCCTTGAACGTCGTGCTCTTCCCCCACATGCCGCTGCCGCTTCATATCTTCGAACCCCGCTACCGGCAGATGATCGCCGAATGCCTGGAAGAGGGCCATAGCTTTGGCGTGGTCGCCATCCGGGAAGGCGGTGAAACCGGGCCGGCGACCCCCTACGACGTTGGCACGCTGGCGAAGATCGTGCGCATCGACCGCCTCGATGATGGTCGCATGAACCTACTCGTAATGGGCGCCTCGCGCTTCGCGATCGTGCGGATGGCTGATGATCGCCCCTACCTGCGCGGTGAGATTCGAATCATCCCCGAAGCCGGCGACGACCTCGACGCCACCGCGCGCCTGACCGAGATCACGGCGATCACCTTCCGGCAGTACTCCAATCTGCTACGCGAGCTCGTCGGTCAGCAGCCCGACGAGGCCGAACCGCCGATGGAGCCCGAGCTCCTCTCCTACTTGATCGCGGCCGCGCTCAACCTGCAGGTACCGGAGAAACAAACGCTGCTGGCCGAAGCCCGCACCGACTCGCGCTTGCTGCTCGAGCTGCGATTGCTGCGGAAAGAGATTGCGCTCCTCAAGCAGATGGTCGCCCACGCCGCCACCGCGGCGACCGTGAAGACTTCTTTGAACTAGTTCGTGTGGACGTCGACGACGAGGCGCCACGCGTAGCTCCCGGTCGCGGCAAGGGTGAAGGCCGTTACCCTTGCGGGCCGGTTCAGGTCGATGGTGATGAGGCCGTCCGCACCTTGTTGAACGGCTGGCTCTATGCCGGCGACCTGGTAGCTGTGGATCCCGTTCACCGGGACGCCGGCGGCCGTTGTGTTCTGGAACGTGACGCCAACGTGCAGATCATCGGGCTTGGTGATGACCATGGTTGGTAGGCCGCTGCCACGGATATCGAACACCAGCCGCGTGTAGCCGGCGACGGCCGTCCCGGGCCGGATGCGATAAACGGTCCCGCCGCTCACCCCATTGCCGAGGGTGAAGAGCACGGGGGCAGGGGCGGCGGTTGGGCTAAGACTCGGGCTCGGGGAGGCCGAGGGTCGGATCGATGCGGAAGGTCGAACACTGGCGGACGCGACAACCTTGGCCGTACTGGTACCACGGTTCACAACCTTTGATATCAACCCTCCCTCGTAGAGCACGGCAGCCAGCAGGACGCAGGCCGCGGCGCCCAAGCCCACGGCGATCCGCATCGCGTTGTCTGGCTTGCGCTGCGCGATCGCAGCTGCCGCCCCAGGCTCCTGGTCGAAGGGAACCATCGGCTCCTCGTCGACCGTCTGCTCGTCTGTCGCCGGCGCAATGGCGTCCCACCGTGACGGCTCAGCGCGCTCGACCTCGCGGTGCGAATCGACGGGTACCTCTCGGAATGGCTCGGGCAGGGCATCCGCCAGCGCCGGTGGCGGCACTTCTAGCTGCTCCACAGCGTCGATCGGCTCCGGTTCGGTTGCCGGTGGTTCGTAGAACGGCATGGGCTGGGTGGGCTCGGCTGGTCTGACCGCCTCGATCTCTTCCGGCTCCGCCATCGGTGGATAAAGCGGCTCCGCCATCGGCGACAGCCGAGTCGGATGATCCTGGACCGGTTCGTCTCGGAAAATCTCGCGCTCGAGTTCTGTCAGGAGGTCGGGAATGCTGCTGACCTCGGGCCGGAGAGCCGGCGGCAGCTCGGTGGGCGTGGGGACGACCGGGGCCGGCGCGATGTCGTACGAGCGTGAGCCCGCTTCTGCCCGCAACCGATCCGGGATCGACAGCGCGAAGGCTTCGTCCATCGCGGCTGGGCCCACCGCGGCGCTCGGTAGACGCCCGACCCGCAACAGCATCTCGCGAAAATCCTCGACCCGCTCACGGCAGGCTTCACAACGCCGCAGGTGGTCGCGGGCCCACTCCAGGTCCTTGCCGTCGAGCCGGTCGTCGAGAACGGCACTGGGGGAGATCCGCGTGCAGCGGGTGCGGTCAAAACTTGATGTAGTCATAAATCTCCCCGAACTCCGCGCGGCTTCGATCGAGCGCGTGCACCAGCTTACGTGGGGCGACGTCGACGACCTCAGCAAGTTCGTCATATGACAGCTTGACGAAATCACGGAGCAGGATCATGGCGCGCGCCTCGAACGGGAGCGCGCTTAGCGCGCGTTGCACGGTGTCACGGCGGAGCGCCCTGCGCGCCTCCGCCTGGGGAAAGCCCTCGAGGGTGACCTGGAGGGCGCGCTGCCGGCGAAACCATCGACGGGGGCGAAGCGACTGACGGCTGAGCTCGGTGGCGGCGCGAAGCACATCCGCCCGGCGCATTCCTTCCCCCGACGGACGGTGGCGCAAGCCGTCGGCGATTTGGCGAAACGCGGCGCAGGTCACGGCGGCGGCGCCATCGATGTCATCCATCAGCCGGGCAACATAGTTGAGGACGACGGGGAAATCCGAATAGAACTCGCGTTCTACCGATACGGCCCGAGCGCTGAAGGCTGGCGCTTCGACGTGTACCTGATCCATTAGTTGGACGTTGGGCGGATGCCTGCAGTGTAGTCAGGCAGCCTCAATTCGTCAACTCGACCGTATCTCCGATCTGGTAGAGCCGGGCCAGGGCAACCCGCTCGGTCGAAAAGACCCCGATCGGCATCCCGATGTCGGCGACGATGACCCGTCCGGCAACAAGGCTGCCGCGCAGTGCGGGTTTGGGCGCCACCAGAGTGATGGTGGCGGCCGCTCGTACTGCGCCCTCTTGACCGGCGCCGCTGTCCGCATCCAGGCCCGATGGGACATCGATGGCGACGATTGGCACACGGCTGGCATTGATCGCCGTGATGATGCCGGGGGCGGGGTCACGAAGCGGCAAGCGGATCCCGATGCCGAACAATCCATCGACCAGGAGATCGGCGGACGGATCGACACCCTTCGGCGCCTCCAATATGGGGATGCCCAGCCGCCCGATGGTCAGGGCATGACGCGCCACCAGGCTGCTGGGGTCACGCGTTGGAACAATCGAGGCGCGCACGATCGCCCCGCGTTGCTGAAGGAAGCGGGCCGCGACCAGCGCATCGCCACCATTGTTGCCCGACCCCGCCACGATAATGACGCGCTTTGCGCGCACACCGTGCATGAAGCCGTCGACGAAGCGAGCGATCTGCCAGCCCGCCACTTCCATCAGCTGGATCGGCTCGATCCCAAATTGGGAACGGGCTTGCTCGTCCGCCTGGCGCAGCGCGGCAGACGACATCGTGGGGACCTGGTTCCACGCGACCGCGGGCCAGGTCACGTCACCAGCAGGGTTTCGCCTGGACCGGTCCGCAAGCGGTTGGCCGCCGACCCCTGCTGGAGTGCAAATTCGATCCGACCACTGCTGCCGACGAGCGCGACCAGTTCGTTGGCCTGGGCGTCCTCGTAGGTCTCGACGGTTCGAACCGGTACCCCGTTGATCACCTTGATCCGTGCCAGCGCCCGGATCGGCAGGTTGGTGATGACGTTGCCGAAATGGTCGCAATGCAGCACCTGGGCCCGCCATGCCTCACCCACCTTCGACGCCCAGGCGTCGGGGAGGCGCAGCGGTTCCTGCCCCCGCGGCCTACCCAGCTCGGCCAGCGCGGTGCCCGCGGCGAGTCGCGCTGCCACTGGACCGAAGACGTCACGCCCGTGAAAGGTCGGGGCCGCTTCCGGCGGCGTCGCCAGCGCAACCGTCTCGCTGATGGGTTCGGTGAGGAAGGTGAAGAGCCCGTTGTCGGGTCCGACAAAGAAGTGGTCCGCGGCCTTGAAGGCGATCGCCTTGCGGTCCGTGCCCACGCCGGGATCGACGACAGCCACGTGTACGCTCCCCACCGGGAAACTGCGCCAGGCGCTATCCAGCAAGAACGCGCCCTGCAGCACCGCGAACGGCCGGACGCCGTGGCTCAGGTCGACGAGGGTGGCCTTTGGGTGCACCGCGAGGATTGCGCCCTTCATGGCGCCGACGTAGGCGTCGTCGAGGCCGAAGTCGGTCAGCAGCGTCACGATGCCGCTTGCCTTCATGCCAGCATGCTATCCGCTCACGCCCGCCGGCTATCGGGCCGGCACCTAAACAAAAGAGCCGCCCTTTCGGGCGGCTCCTTCTTCAGCCTTTTCGGCTTAGTAGTCCGGCATCGAAGGCGCCGGCGCGGCCGGCTTCTTCTCCGGGATGTCCGAGACGAGAGCCTCGGTCGTCAGCAGCATGGCGGCGATGCTGGCCGCATTCTGCAGCGCGGACCGGGTGACCTTGGTCGGGTCGACGATGCCGGCCTTGATCATGTCGGTGTACTCGCCCTTGTTGGCGTCGAAGCCCTGGCCCTTTGGCAGGCTTCGGACCTTCTCCACCACCACCGAGCCTTCCCAGCCGGCGTTGTTGACGATCTGACGCAGCGGCTCCTCGAGCGCGCGGCGGACCAGCGCCACGCCGGTCGCCTCATCGCCCGAAAGCTTGAGGTTGTCCAGCGAGCTCTGGGCGTGTACCAGGACGGCACCGCCACCGGGCACAATGCCCTCCTCGACGGCGGCCCGGGTGGCCGACACGGCGTCCTCCATCCGGTGCTTCTTCTCCTTGAGCTCGGTCTCGGTTGGCGCGCCAACCTTGATGACGGCGACGCCACCGGCTAGCTTGGCCAGCCGCTCCTGGAGCTTCTCCTTGTCCCAGTCCGAGGTCGTCTTGTCGATCTCGGCCTTGATCTGGTTGATGCGCCCCTTGATCTGGTCCGGCTTGCCGGCACCTTCGACGATCGTGGTGTCGTCCTTGGTGATGGTCACGCGGCGGGCCTTGCCCAACTGGCCGAGCTGCACGGAATCGAGCTTGAGCCCGAGCTCCTCGGAGACCACCTGGCCGCCGGTGAGGATGCTGATGTCCTCGAGCATGGCCTTGCGGCGATCACCGAAGCCCGGCGCCTTGACGGCGACGGCGGTGAAAGTGCCGCGCAGCTTGTTGACGATGATGGTGGCCTGCGCCTCGCCCTCGACGTCCTCGGCGATGATCAGCAAGGGCTTGCCGCTCTGCACGACCTTCTCCAACACCGGCAGCAGGTCGGCGACCGCGGAGATCTTCTTGTCGGTGATCAGGATGAAGGGATCCTCCAGGACCGCCTCCATGCGAGTCGCGTCGGTCACCATGTAGGGCGAGATGTAGCCCTTGTCGAACTGCATGCCATCGACGAGCTTCAGCTCGTCCTCGATGCCGCGCGACTCCTCGACGGTGATGACGCCGTCCTTTCCAACCTTTTCCATGGCGTCGGCGACCATCTCACCGATTTTGGGATCGCCGGACGAAATCGTTGCGACCTGCGCGATCTTCTCGCGATCAGCGATCTGAACCGACTGCTCCTTGATGGCCTTGACGACTTCGTCGACGGCCTTCTGGATGCCGATTTTCAAGAGCATTGGGTTGGCGCCGGCCGTGACATTCCGCAGCCCCTCGCCGATGATCGCCGCTGCCAGCACGACCGAGGTGGTGGTGCCGTCACCCGCGATGTCGTTGGTCTTGCTCGCGACTTCTTTGACGAGCTGAGCCCCCATGTTCTCGAAGGGATCCTCCAGCTCGATCTCCTTCGCAATCGTCACACCGTCGTTGGTGATCGTCGGGGAACCGAACTTCTTGTCGAGTACGACGTTACGGCCTTTGGGGCCGATGGTAATTCGAACCGCGTCGGCGACTTTGTCG
>DASWBA010000133.1:0-1760 GCA_036390825.1 Candidatus Dormiibacterota bacterium | reverse complement strand
ATGCGCCTTCGCCTCGATCACCCAGATGCTCGTGTCGAGCAGAGATCCACATCGGAGGGCAAGAACATGGCAATTGGGCCCGTGCAGCTGATCGTACTGGGATTCAACCACCCCGACTTCCACGGCGAGGTCATCGCGGAGCTCGAGCGGCTCCGCGAGAGCGACACGATACGCGTCATCGACGCGCTCGCCGTCTACAAGGACGCCGAGGGCGAGCTGGAAGTAGAGCACCTTAGCAACCTGACCGAAAACGAGGCGATCGAGCTCGGCAGCAAGATCGGCGCCCTGATCGGCCTGGGGATCGAGGGCGAGGAGGGAATGGAGGCAGGCGCCATCGCAGGCGCCGAGGAGGTGGCCGCCGAGGGCGGCGTCCACGTGTTTACCGAGGAGGAGGGCTGGGATGTCCTGGCGGACATTCCGAACGACTCGGCGGCAGCACTCATCCTGATCGAGCACCACTGGGCGGTACCGCTTCGCGACGCGATCGCCCGGGCCGGTGGTTTCCGTATCAGCGACGCCTTCATCAGCCCGCTCGACCTCGTCGAACTGGGGCTTGTCTCGGCCGACGAGGCGAAGCAACTGCACGAGCTCGAGACGCTAGGGGCCGCATCCAATACCGCATGACCCAGAAAACCCCGCAAGACCCCGAGAAATTCAAGCGATCACAAGAACCTGGAGGTCCGAGATGTTCGGAGGACGCAGAGTAGCCCGGCGCACGGGGCGGCGCACCGCCCGGCGCGTTTCCCGCCGCAGGTAACGCCGCACACAGGCGCGGGTTCATCCGTCGCGCCGCTTGACTAGCCATGCCTCGGCGTCCAGGTAGGCCCGTTGGGTCGACTCGCCTACGATCGGGGTGGCTTCGAACGTCCGCACCGGACCGTCCTCGACGTGCCCGGTGCGGACGAGGCGTTCGGTCAGGCTTGGCTCGAGGCCGGTGAGGTAGAGCCGGCCACCGCGATCGGCGAGTTGGCCGGCATAGTCGCCGACCACCTTGATGAAGGTCGCCCCCAGGGAGGTTCGGCGCCTGAGCCGCAGCACGACGACGGGCGAGCGGGCCTCGCCCGGGTCGGGCAGGCGAGCCTGCAGGGTGCGGGCACCCGCATAAAGCAGGCTGCCGTAAACGTCGAGGATCGTGATGTGATCGCTGGTCAAGGTGGCCGGGGCCGGGTGCTCCTCGAAACGCCCGTCAGCACGCGGGGTCAGTTCGACGACGGCGAGGTCCATGGCCTCCTGGTTGAGCTGCAGCAGTAGCGACAGGGCCACCCCGATGCCGACGGCCGCGGCGATCGGCAGGAACAAGGTAGCGGAAAAGGTGGTAATGACCAGGACCTGGGAGGTGCGCCCGGTGCGCATGATGGTGGCGACCTCCCCCAGCCGCAGCGAGCCGATGGCCGCGAAGATGAGGATGGCGCCGAGAGTCGGAACCGCGATCTTTGCGACCAGCCCCGAGAATATGGCCAGGATGACCAGCATCCATACGCCGGCCCAGATCGTCGCCCACCGGGTTTTGCCGCCGACGGTCACATTCAGCGCGGTACTCCCCACCGAGCCCCCCACCCCGATGCCACGGAAGAAACCCGCGGCCAGGTTGCCAGCGCCTTGCGCGATGATGTCCTGGTTCGGGTTCGGCTGCGCAGTGCCTGGGTTGGGTACGGCTTCGGCGACCCCGGCGCCCTGGACCAGGATGATGGCCGCCATCGCCAGCGCGCCGGTGACCAGGCTGAATGAAAAGAGCCTGATGTCGGGGAGATGCGGCAGCG
>DASWBA010000132.1:0-2933 GCA_036390825.1 Candidatus Dormiibacterota bacterium | reverse complement strand
CGAAGCGATGGACGGACGGAGGCGGGTCGAGGCGGCGATCGCGATGGGCGTGGCCGACCGGCCGCCCTTCGGCGCCTGGGGGCACACCTATCGCGAGGAGTGGTCGCCGGCGGACCTCGCCGCCGTCACCGTGGAGCGCGCCCAGCTGTTCGAGTGGGATTTCGTGAAATTCCAACCGCGAGCCTCCTGCTTCGCGGAGGCGTTCGGCTCCGTGTACAAGCCATCCGGGCATCGCCTGAAGGGCCCGGTTCTGGAGAGCGAGGCGGTCCCCGACCTCGAGGCGTGGAGCAAGGTGGCACTGGTCGACCGCAAGGCGCTCGACGACCAGGTCGACTCGCTGCACCTGGTCGCGAAGCAGCTGGGCTTCGGCGTGCCTGTGATCCAGACGGTCTTCAGCCCGCTCACGGTCGCGGGCTATCTGGTGGGCAAGAACAAGTCGCGCGTGGTGCGCGAATTGCGCAAGCATCCAGACCTGGTTCGACCGGCGCTGGATCGGATCGCGGAAGCGCTTGTCGACTTCAGCAAACGGTCGATCAGCGCAGGCGCCGCGGGCGTTTTTTACGCGATCTCGGGCTATACCAGTCGCGATGCGATGCCCGAGGACCTCTATCGCGAGCTGGTGCTGCCCACCGACCAGGCCGTCCTCAGTCAGCTGCCGCGCGAGGCGTGGTTCAACGTCGTCCACCTGTGCGGTTCGAAGCTCCAGTTCGACCTGATCAACGAGATGCCCTCGCAGGTCGTGAGCTGGTCGATCCACAACCTCGGGACGCCGACGCTGTCTCAGGGCCGCAACCTGAGCGGCCGCGCGGTGATGGGTGGGCTCGGCCAGCGCAAGAGCCTCCTCTACGGACCGCCGGCCGAGGTTCAGGCGGAGGCAAAGCGCGCGATCGCAGACACCGGCGGCCGCGGGCTGCTGCTCGCTCCCGGCTGCTCGGTGCCGCCCCGCGTGCGCGACATCAACCTGGTGGCGATCAGAGAAGCGGTCGCCGCTTGAAGCGACCTGTCGCCGGTCTCGCGGAGATCGTGCTCTGGGTGCGCGACATGGATGCGGCCCTGCATTTCTACCGTGACCTGTTCGGCCTGGAGGTGATCTCTCCGCCGGCCTTGCCGAACAAGTTCCTCCGCGCGGGGGAGGGTGATGACGGGGTGCCCGAGATGATCGTGCTCGTTCCGCATCCACCCAGTGCCACGGAGTTTCCGCGCGAGAAGGCCAAGCGTGTCCTTCATCACCTCGCGTTTCGAGTCGAGGCGGCGTCTTACGAGGAGCTTCAGGATCGCTTCGCCGGCGAAGGACTGCAGGTGCGCTCGGGGATCCATCCCGTGCTCAAAGGCGTGCGCACCTTCTACGTCGACGACCCGGACGGAAACGAATGCGAAGTCATAGCTCCCGATAAGTCATCGACCCAGTAAAGGAGCCAACAATGCCGATTTTGCGGATCGAACATGCAGTCCCCAACTTCGATGGCTGGAAGCAAGCCTTCGACAGCGACCCTGCCGACCGCAAAGGGTCAGGCGTACGTCGATATCACGTGATGCGATCCGTTGAGGACCCGAACTATGTGTTGATCGACCTGGAGTTCGACAACCTCGAAGATGCAGAAGGGCTCCTGGCCAAGATGCGCCGAGTGTGGAACGGCGAAGGTCGAAACGTGATGAGAAACCCGCAGGCTCGGATCGTCGACACCGTCGAGACCATTGAGCTCTGAGGAACATTCGCTGCGCGCGCCATCGGATGCTGCGCTCATCCGCCTGGCCGGCATCGCCGCTCTCGTCGAAGAATTGATGGCGCTCGACTACCAGGCAGAGAAAGCGCCCGTCGGCCTGAAGACTCTCAGAAACGATCGGCGGCGGAAGGTGGAGGCCATCCTGCTCCTGCTCGCCGACCCCGAGGTCCGTAGCTACCTGGCGGAGCTGAAGCAGGAGGGCCTGCTCCCGGCCAAGGGTTAGGTCGTCTGTGGCTTGGTCTCGGCCTTGGGCTGCGGGCTCCGGGTGCCCAGCGTTACCGCCACGCCGGCGATCAGCGCGATGGTGCCGACCAGCAACGTGAGCGGTTCGGGCAGGTGGATGCCCAATCCGCTGTCCAGCGAGTAGGGGCCTGGTCCCGTGAGCGCCAGCGCCACTGCGGCGGCGATCAGGGAGAGGTTGAACTCATAGCCGCCCTTGCTGGTCCAGAATCCGCGGCTCAGGTGGACGGTGACGATGGCCACGACCATCGCCCCCACGATCGCCAGGCTGCCGAGCGGCGAGAACAACCCGAGGGCGAGCAGAAGACCGCCGCCGAACTCCGACAGGGCCGCGATCCACGCCCATGGCTGGGCCGGTCGGATGCGCAGCTTCTTGACCGACTGGGTCCAGCCGGTCATCCCAGGACCGCCCCACACGCCGAAGAGTTTCTGACTGCCGTGGGCGGCGAGCGTCAAGCCGACCACGAGCCGAAGAATCAAGAGTCCAAGCGCTGCCATGTCCGATCTCCCCGAATATTAGTTGAGTACGCAAATACCCACGACCGACCCCAATCAAAACGCGCGGCTGGGCCGGAATAGACTCTTGAATCCGAACGAGGGCCTGTAGCTCAGCTGGTCAGAGCGGCCGACTCATAATCGGCTGGTCGATGGTTCGAGTCCATCCAGGCCCACCACCAACTCGAGCGGCTGGGCGGCGCTACAGTGGCAGGCGGATATCATGGCGGACCAACGATGAAGCCGTTCGCACTCGCCGCGGGAGCAGGCATATCGGTCGAGAATCCCGTCGGTGGAGTCCTGACCTTCAAGGTCATGAGCGATCAGAGTGGTGGAGTGCTGACGGCGATCGATACGGTCGCGCTGCCCGGAGAAGGACCGCCGCTTCACCTGCACCGGAATGAGGACGAGTTCATCTGGGTTTTGGAAGGCCGGTTCAGGGTCAAGCTCGGAGACGACATGAAAGAGGCGGCG
>DASWBA010000131.1:0-22483 GCA_036390825.1 Candidatus Dormiibacterota bacterium | reverse complement strand
CGCTTGTCAAGAGGCGTCCGGGATTACGCGCGCCTGGTGCGGTCGACGGCGTCGAGCTTGCGATCCAGGCGATTCTCGGCCAGCAGGTCTCGCTCGCGGCGGCGCGTACGCTGACGGCGCGCCTGGTGACGGCGCACGGGGATGTCATCAAGATCGCCGATCCGAGCCTGACGCACCTCTTTCCAGCTGCCGGCGCGATCGCTGCCGCCGATCTGTCGAGACTCGGCGTGCCGCAGACTCGGCGAGCGACGCTGCATGCGCTCAGCGGCGCGGTCGCACTCGGCAACCTTACGCTCGATCCCGGAGCTGACCGAGCGGAGACCTACCACAAACTGTTGAGCCTGCCCGGCATCGGCGACTGGACGGCCGGCTACATCCTGATGCGCGCGCTCGGCGATCCCGACACGTTCCTGGCGGGCGACCTCGGCATCAAGAAGGCAGGCGCGCGCCTGGGTCTTGGCGGCAGCTCGCGCGCCATTTCCGACCACGCTGCCGCCTGGCGCCCCTGGCGAACTTATGCGACACACCAACTGTGGGCGTCGCTCACACCAACCCAGCAGGAGGTCTCATGATGCAAACCAAACCGACGCTGCACAGTACGACTCACCCGACCCCGGTCGGCACGCTGACACTGGTCGCGTCCGACCGCGGCCTCCGTGCCGTGCTCTGGGCGAAGCGCTCGCCGACGCGGGCTGGGATCAGCCCGCGCCCGCGCCACAGCCCGGACCATCCGATCTTGCAGAAGACCGTGCGCCAGCTGGGTGAATACTTCGACGGGGCGCGCACGAGTTTCGATCTCCCCCTCGACCTCGAGGGAACGCGGTTCCAACTGGCGGCCTGGCGATCGTTAGCCGACATCCCATTCGGCGCCACCACCACCTACGGTCGGCAGGCGGCGGCACTCGGCATCCCAACGGCCGCGCGCGCCGTCGGCGCCGCGAATGGGGCGAATCCCGTCTGCATCGTTCTGCCGTGCCACCGCGTCATCGGCGCGAATGGTTCGTTGACGGGCTTCGGTGGTGGACTTCCGGTCAAGCAATGGCTGCTGGACCACGAAGCGGAGGTGCTGACGACCCTTACGATCGTCTCGAATTCCCAGTGGCCGACCCGCCAACCCGTCCAGACGCGCTTATCCATGCCCGTCGCCTGACTAACGCGTCGGCAACCTGATCGCGGTCGACGCCGTCGACTTCGACGCGCGCTGCTGCTCGAGTAGACACCGCACCGAGGCTGTAGCCGTTACATTTACTAGGACATGCACCCGGACAACAACCTGACGCGCGAGGAAGCCCGGCAGCGGGCCCAGCTGATTCACACCCCCCTCTACGACATCTCTCTCGACCTCACCCGGGACAGTGACACCTTCGCCTGCGAGGCCACCATTCATTTCCTCTGCCACGAGCCGGGGGCCAATACCTTCGTCGATTTCCTGGCCCCCTCGGTCGACAGCTGCGAGCTCAACGGCGAGGAAGTTCCCAAAGAGGCGTTCAACGGGGCGCGGATTACCCTTCAGAACCTGCGTGAAGCCAACGAGCTCCATGTGATCGGAACCTGCGAGTACCAGAACGTGGGCGCAGGGCTCTGCAAGTTCACCGACCCGGTAGACCACAAAACGTACCTGCATTCTCAGTTCGAGACGTTCGATGCCCACCGGATGTTTCCCTGCTTCGACCAACCGGATCTGAAAGCCAGCTTTACCTTCACGGTGCTGGCTCCCACCGACTGGGTGGTGGTCTCCAACAACCCGGCCCAGGCCCAACTGGTCACCGGCAAGGAGAACGTCAAGCGCTGGACTTTTGGCGCCACACCAAAGATGTCGTCGTACCTGACCGCGATCGTCGCCGGTCCTTACCACGGCGTGCGCGACCGCCATGGCGATATCGACCTTGGCATCTTCTGTCGCCAGTCGCTGGCCCAGTATCTCGATCCAGATGAAATCTTCACCATCACCAAGCAAGGCCTCGACTTCTACGGCGAGGCCTACAAGTACCCGTACCCCTTCCAGAAGTACGACCAGCTCTTTGTCCCGGAGTTCAGTGCCGGCGCCATGGAAAACATCGGTTGCGTCACCTTCAACGAAGCCATGCTTTATCGCTCGAAGGTGACGGAGGCCGTCCGCGAAGACCGCGCCAACGCGATCCTGCACGAGATGGCGCACATGTGGTTCGGAGACCTCGTCACCATGCGCTGGTGGGACGACCTCTGGCTCAACGAGAGCTTCGCCACCTTCATGTCGGTGTTGTGCCAGGTGGAGGCGACGCGCTTCAAGAACGGGTGGGTGACCTTCGCCAACCAGTACAAGGCGGGCGCCCGCCGCCAGGACCAGCTACCCACCACGCACCCGATCGCGGCCGACGTGCCCGACATCCAGTCCGTCTATTTGAATTTCGACGCAATCACGTACAACAAGGGCGCCTGCGTGCTTCGGCAGCTGGTCGCCTACGTCGGCCAGGATACGTTCCTTCGCGGCGTGCAGCGCTACGTCAAGCAGCGGCAGTATTCGAATGCCAGCCTCGCCGACTTTCTCTCCGATGTCGAAGCCGGTTCGGGACGCGACCTCAAGGCCTGGTCCAAGCTCTGGCTGGAGACGGCCGGCCTCAATACCTTGCGGCCAGTCGCGACCTCGCAAAGCGAAACGATCGGGTCGCTCGATATCAAGCAGGAGGCGCCTCCCGAGCACCCGACCATCCGTCCGCACCGGCTTGCGATCGGGCTCTACGACCGCAAGTCCGATGGTCTGCAACTACGCCGTCGAGTCGAGCTCGATGTCGCCGATGAGAGCACCGAGGTCACCGACCTCGTGGGCGAGCAACTGGCCGATCTGACGCTCGTCAACGACCTGGACCTGACCTACGCAAAGATTCGGCTCGACGAACGCTCACTGGCCACGGCGATCGACCACCTGGCCGAACTCAAGGACCCCCTGGCGCGGGCGATCACGTGGGCGGCGCTGTGGGACATGCTCCGCGATGGCGAGATCCCGGCGCGGCGCTACTTGCCGCTGATCCTCAAGAACATCCACGGCGAAACCGACATCGGCGTGGTGCAGGACCTCCTGGCGCAAGCGTCCTCGGCCGTATGGGTGTACGGCGATCCGGAAAACGCCGACGCTGCGCTGAAGATCCTTGCGGACCACGCGCTTACGGCACTCGACGGCGCGCCCGCCGGCAGCGACGTCCAGCTCACCTGGGCGCACGCCTTCATCAGCGCCGCCCGCTCCCCCGAGCACCTCTCGATGATCCGTGGATTGCTGGATGGCACCAAGGTCTTCGCCGGTCTCAAGGTCGACACTGACCTTCGCTGGGCAATCGTCAGCGCACTGGCGGGCGTCGGCGCCGACGATGGCTTGATCGACGCCGAGCTGAAGCGTGATCCGACCGACGAGGGTCAGCGTTACGCCGCCGCGGCTCGTGCCGCGCACCCCACGCAGGAAGCCAAAGAACAGGTCTGGGCGTCGTTGATGGAGGACGCTACGCTGCCCCTCGCCACCATGCGCTCGATCATGCGCGGCTTTCACCGCTTCGACCAACGTCGGCTGCTCCAGCCGTACAGCGCGCGCTACTTCCAGGCCCTGGCGAATATTTGGAAGGAGCGTGACATCGAGGTCGCCCTCGCCTTCAGCCGCATGATGTACCCGACGGTCGTCGTCGGCGAGGAAACCGTGAAGGCGACCGACCAGTATCTTGCCGCCGACAACGTGCCCGGGCCGGTGCGGCGAATTCTCCTCGAAGGCAAGGACAACATGCTTCGGGCAATGCGGGGCCGCGCCGCTGACGCTGCCGCAGCCGAAACGGTCCCGTCCCAACGGTAGACTCCTTCCCCGCGCCAGCGGAAGACTGTTGGGCGCTCTGGATCCGCCAGCGTCGCCAGGGCGGGACCGACGCCCCTCGCGCCGAAGACTGGAATGAAGCCCGACCCCCCTGAGCTGCGGCGCCTCAACGGAGAGCGGGTCAACCTGAGGCGATTCCGGCTGGCGGACGAGCCAACGGTCTGGGAGGGCCGCTCGTCGGCCGAGCCGATGGCACTTCCGACTGGACCCGGGCGGCGCAGCCATCTGCGGAAGCGAATGCTCGCGTCAGGGCAATGGGTTCGCGGATCGCTCGACCTCGCCATCGAATCGAACGGCCGCCTAATCGGTGATGTCCAGGCACGTATGGGGCCCGGCCAGCGCCTGCCGCCCGGCGTGGTGGAACTCGGAGTGGACCTTTATGATGCGCGGCAGCGGGGCAAAGGCTATGGCGCTGAGGCGGTCGCCCTGCTGACCACCTGGCTGTTGGACCACGGCATCGCGGATCGCGTCCAGGCAAGTACCGCCGTTGGCAACATTCCGATGCGCCGTGTCCTCGAGAAGCTGGGCTTCACCTTCGAGGGCGTGATGCGCGGCTTCATGCCGGTGGGGGTCGGCCGCGAGGACTTTGCGCTCTACGGCGTCACGAAGGCGGAATGGCGCTCAACCCGCGGCAAACCGGCCGAGTCTCAATAGAGCAGTTCGGCGACCTGTCGGGCAATCACCGCGTCTTCGCGCGCTTCTACCCGAAGGACCGCAACCACGCTTCCCGGTGGGCTGATGACGGCGTCGTTGCGGACGTCCGTCGCGGGGAGCGCACCGAGCCCGAGCGGCGCGAGCCGCCGAACGATCGCCGACCGTACGGTCGCCGAGTGTTCGCCAATCCCACCGGTGAAGACCAGGGCGTCGAGGCGAGGCAGCGTGGTGGCCGCCGCCGCGATCCCAGCCGCGGCCCGGCTGATGAAGATGTCGATGGCAAGTTGGGCCCGCCTGTTCCCCTCCCCTGCCGCCTTCTCGATCTCGCGCATACCCGCGGCCCGGCCGGATACGCCGACCAGCCCGGACTCGTGATCGAGCGCGATCTCCAGCTTCTGCAGCCCGGCCCGGCGCGTGCGCAACATAAATAGAAGGATGCCGGGGTCGATCGATCCGGAGCGGGTCCCCATCATCAGCCCTTCCATTGGTGTGAGTCCCATCGACGTGGCGACGGATCGTCCATTCAGCACTGCCGTAACCGAGCAGCCGCTGCCGAGGTGGGCCACGAGCAGCGCCAGCTGGTCGGTGGGCCGTTTCAGCAGTTCGCCAGCGCGCCCGGTCGACCATTCGACCGACAGCCCGTGAAAGCCGAACCGCCGAACCCCGTACTCGCGATGCCACCGCCAGGGCACCGGATAGACGAACTGATCCTCGCTGAGGGTCGCGTGGAAGGCGGTGTCGAAGGACGCAACCTGAGGCAGATTCGGCAAGGCCATGCGGCTTGCTCTGATGGTCGCGGCGGCCACCGGGTTGTGCAGCGGCGCGAACTCGGCCAGGGCCTCGATGCCTTTCAAGACCGGCTCGCTGACTCGCACCGCTCTACGAAATTTGGTCCCGCCATGCACCACCCGATGTCCGACCGCGTCAATCGGGGATCCCCTCCCTCGCTCGCCGGGGAGGGCCAGGGAGGGGGCGGGTACGTCTAATTTCTTCAGGAGCGATTCGACCGTTCGCTGCAGTCCTTTGGCTCGAGTCGCATCCGTCCCCAGCGACACCTCGGCTTTCGCGATCGTGGCGAGATCGCCGCTGTCGACGACGCTGCCCTTCAGCGAACTGGAGCCGACATTCAGGACGAGGACGCGCACGCGACTACGCTTTCAGTAGGGCCAGGTCCAGTCGCGCACGTCCGGCATGTCCTCACCGTGATCCCGAGTGTATTGCCGGTGCCGGAGCCGTTCATCCACCATGTGCTGGCGGACATGCCCGGCGCGCGCGCCGAGGCCGGGAACCCGGTCGATGACGTCGATCACCAGGTGGAATCGGTCGAGGTCATTGAGCATGACCATGTCGAAGGGCGTCGTCGTCGTGCCCTCTTCCTTGTATCCCCGGACGTGCAGGTTGTCGTGATTCGTCCGCCGGTAGGTCAGGCGATGGATCAGCCACGGATAACCGTGATGAGCGAAGATCACTGGCCGGTTCGTGGTGAAGAGTGCATCGAACTCGGCGTCGGAAAGGCCATGCGGATGCTCGGCTTGGGGTTGAAGCTTCATCAGGTCCACCACGTTGATAACCCGGACCTTGAGATCGGGCAGGTGCTTGCGCAGGAGGTCGGTCGCGGCCAGCGTTTCCAGCGTGGGGATGTCGCCGGCGCAGGCCATCACCACGTCCGGCTCGCCGGTGTCGTTACTGGCCCAGTCCCAGATCCCGATGCCACGGGTGCAGTGGACGATCGCCTCGTCCATTGACAAATAGTTCAGCGATCGCTGCTTGCCGGCCACGATCACGTTGACGTACTGCTTACTGGTCAAGCAATGGTGGGCGATCGAAAGCAGGCAGTTCGTGTCCGGCGCCAGGTAGACCCGGACCACCTCGGCCTTCTTGTTCAGGACGACGTCGATGAAGCCCGGGTCCTGGTGGGTGAAGCCGTTATGGTCCTGGCGCCAGACATGCGAGCTCAGCAGGTAATTGAACGATGGAATCGGCCGGCGCCACGAAATACGGTTGGTCACCTCGAGCCACTTCGCGTGCTGATTGAACATCGAATCGACGATATGGATGAACGCTTCGTAGCAGTTGAACAGGCCGTGCCGGCCGGTCAGGGTGTAGCCCTCGAGCCAGCCCTGGCAGAGGTGCTCGCTCAGCACCTCCATCACCCGGCCGTCGGGCGCGAGGTGATCGTCGATCGGCAGCGTCTCCCCCATCCAGGCCCGGTTGGTCACATCGAAGACGGCGGTCAGGCGGTTGGAGACCGTTTCATCCGGTCCCATCAAACGAAAGTTCCGCGGATTGTTGGCGATGATGTCGCGCAGGTAGCGTCCAAGGACCTTCGTCGCTTCGTCAAATGTCGTGCCCGGCTTGTCGACCTTCACGGCAAAGTCGCGAAAGTCCGGTAAGCGCAGCTCCTGGGTCAGCTCGCCGCCGTTCGTGTGCGGATTCGCGCTCATCCGGCGCTGGCCGGTTGGTGGGAGCGCTGCCAGCTCTGCCACAAGGGCACCGCCCTCATCGAACAGTTCCTCCGGATGGTAACTGTGCAGCCACTCGTCCAGAATCCGTAGGTGCTCCGGCTTGGTCATGTCGTCGACCGGGACCTGGTGGGCACGCCAGGTTCCCTCGACCGGCAACCCGTCCACGACCTTGGGGCCGGTCCACCCTTTCGGCGTTCGCATGACGATCATCGGCCAGAGGGGACGCGTCGCCCGCTTCTTCTTGCGTGCCGCGCCCTGGATCTCCTCGATCTCGTCGAGCACCAGTTCCAGCAGGGCCGCCATCCGCTGGTGCATCTCCATCGGGTCGTCGCCGGCAATGATGTACGGCGTGTAGCCATAGCCCGCGAGCAGCTCGCGCAGCTCGCTCTCGGGGATACGCGCCAGCACCGTGGGGTTTGCAATCTTCCATCCATTCAAGTGAAGGATGGGAAGCACGGCGCCATCCGTGATCGGGTCGAGGAACTTGTTTGAGTGCCAGCTGGCCGCCAGTGGTCCGGTCTCCGCCTCGCCATCACCGATGACGCAGAAGACCTTGAGGTCCGGGTTGTCGAAGGCGGCGCCGTAGGCGTGGGTGAGCGCGTATCCCAGCTCGCCTCCTTCGTGGATCGACCCCGGCGTCTCGGGCGCGTCATGGCTCGGGATGCCGCCCGGGAATGAGAACTGCCGGAAAAGTTTTTGCAAGCCGACCGCATCGCGGCTGATCGACGGGTAGACCTCGCTGTAGGTTCCCTCGAGATAGGCGTTCGCGACCATCCCCGGGCCGCCGTGGCCGGGGCCGCAGATGAAGATCGCGTTCAGATCCCGCGCCTTGATCAATCGGTTCATGTGCACATAGAGAAAATTCAGGCCTGGTGTGGTCCCCCAGTGGCCCAACAGCCGGGGCTTGATGTGCTTGACTTGCAGCGGCTCACGTAACAGGGGATTGTCGAGCAGGTAGATCTGGCCGACCGAAAGATAATTGGCCGCACGCCAATAGGCGTCCAATTTCTTCAGTTCGTCCTCGTTCAGCGGCCCTTCGGCAAGCGCGGCAGTCGGTCCCGGCTCGGTTTGCATACCCTCACGATAACGTGACAGCTCCCCCGGGTGATTTGTCGAGATCAGCCCCTAGACTGGCCTCGGCATGAGGAAATCCGCATCGAAACGCGCGCCGTCGCCAAAGCGAGTTCCGAAGGGACCGATTCAGCACGTAGTCATCATCGTCAAGGAGAATCACACGTTCGATAACTACTTCGGCCGTTTTCCGGGCGCCGACGGCGATCCAAATCTCGCGACCGCTTCGGATCCACCGTCAGTCGATCATCCGCACGACCATGCGTCCTGGGTCAGACGGGCGACCGGCGCCGCCAAAGAACAGTACGGCCAGCCGAACATTCCGAACTACTGGCGCTATGCTCAACAATTCACACTCTGCGACAAGTACTTCACCGCGGTCGCCGGTCCGTCGACGCCGAACCACTTGATGCTGGTCGCGGCCGATACCCCGATCATCAACAACCCTTATTACCGCGACCCGATCAGCCAGCAGCCGCCCTTCAATCTGCCGTCGCTTCCGGCCAACCTCAAGAAGGCCGGCCTCACCTGGCGTAACTACGGGGGCTATGCGCAGGGATACATCACGGCCCTCAAGGGCAGCAAGAACAACGTCACCGCGCAGCAGTTCGCGACCGACGCCGCGGCCGGCAAACTGCCGACCGTATCCTGGCTCTATGGCCCGACCGGGCTAAGCGAGCACCCGGTCGAATCGGTGCAGGCCGGCCAGCACTGGACGGCGCAACAGGTCGACGCCATCGTCAAGGGCGGGCTCTGGCCCAACACCGTCATCTTCATCACCTGGGACGACTGGGGTGGTTGGTACGACCACATCACCCCGCCACTCGTCGAGAAATGGACAGATGGGAGTCAGTTCACCTATGGGTCACGAGTTGGTTGCCTGGTCTTGAGCCCTTACGCGAAGGCCGGCAACATCTCGCACACCCAGCACACGCATGTCAGCCTGGTGAAGTTCTGCGAGAAGACGTTTGGCCTACTCGCGATCAACGCCCGCGACAAGGCCGCCGACGACATGTCCGACTGTTTCGACTTCACGCAGAAGCCAGTCGCCGCACCCGGACCCGCCGTCTAATCTGAGTCGGTTGCGCTTGCCTTCTAGTCTCGAGGCTTTATCCGAGCCGCGCTTTCGGTTGCTTTGGGCCGGCCAGGCGACCTCGGCCGTCGGCGACGGCCTCATGTCGATCGCGCTCGCCTTCGCGGTCTTGCGGATCGGAGGCAGCGCGACCCAATTAGGCCTCGTCCTCGCGGCTGGTGTCGTGAGCCGCGTTGCCTTTTATCTCGTCGGCGGCGTCTGGGCCGATCGTTTGCCCCGGCAGGTCGTGATGCTGGCATCCGACCTGGTTCGCGCGGCCCAGCAGCTGATCGTCGGCATCCTTCTGATCACCGGAACCGCCCGGATATGGCACCTGGTCGTGGGCGCCATCGTGTACGGACTGGCCGCCGCCTTTTTTCAGCCAGCCTCGACCGCGCTGGTGCCGGCGACGGTAAGTCGGTCCCGTCTGCAACAGGCGAATGCCCTGATGGGGCTATCGCGGAGCACCACCTCGGTAGCCGGTCCCCTTCTCTCCGGGCTGCTCGTCGCCGCGTTCGGTCCAGGTTGGGTCTTCATCATTAACGGGATCACGTTCATCGTGAGCGCCGTGACGCTCGCCATGCTCCATGTCGAGTCCCCCGTCCAGGCCGCACGGCAATCATTTCTCAGAGATCTCGCCCTCGGCTGGCACGAACTGGCGATCCGGCCGTGGTACTGGATGAACCTATCCGTCCATGGGATATGGGCCTTCGCATTCGCCGCTTTCTACGTCCTCGGCCCGCTCGTGGCCGCGCGCCAGTTGGGCGGATCATCAGCCTGGGGCTTGGTTTCGGCCTGCCTCGGAATTGGCTTGGTCGTCGGCGGCATCGTCACGCTCCGGCTGGTGCCGGTGCGACCACTGATCGCGGCAAACCTCGCGCTGACGCCGGCGGCGCTGCCCCTTTTAGCCCTCGCCGCTCCCCTCCCGGCCGTCATCATCGGGCTCACCTGCATCGTCGCCTTCGCGGGCCTGGCGTTTCTGAACGAGGTCTGGGATGCCGTCATGCAGCAACTGATCCCCGCGGCGGTGCTTTCGCGCGTCACCTCATATGACTATCTGATCTCGTCTATCGCGATGCCGGTTGGATACGCCTTGTCCGGGCCGGTTGCGCAGCGATTCGGGATCTCGTCGACGCTCGTGGCCGCGGCCATTATTCTGGCGGTCCCAAGCTTCGCCAGCGTCTTCCTCCCCGGGGTTCGTCGAGTCCGACGAACGCCGCAAGGGACCATCGTCGAAGGCGAGGTCGTACTCGCCCCCAGCTAAGGCGACAAGCTCGTTTCAGGCCGACCTAACCGCGTCATGGCCGCCTGAACCTCGACTCACCCCCACCGCCCGCTGGCGGCGTCTAACGCATTGGACGGCCAGACGGCCGCCAAATCGGACGGATCATAGGAGGAAACCGTAATGTTCTCGAGTTTTCGACCACGGCCACGATCGATGCTGGCGGCCCTGGCGTTGAGCGCCGGCACCCTTACCCAACTGGGAGCCCTGCCGGCGTCAGCCGCCGATCTCGGCCCATTTACCTGCACGGACAAAGCCGGGGGCGTCGCCGGCGCGGGCGCGACCGTGTCCGACGTCAGGATCGCGCACCACGATGGCTACGACCGGCTGGTCATCGCGTTCCCGACCGCCAACACCATGCCGGAGTATCGGCTCACCCGACAGGCAACGGCCACCTTCGTGCGCGACGCCAGCGGGCAGCCCGTTACCCTCAACGGCTCGGCCGGCATTCGCGCCGTGCTGAGGAATGCCGATGTCACGCCGGGCGCGCCGACGGATTTCAAGCCCGGTCTTCCGGCTATCCGACAGGTAGTCCAGATCGGAAACTTCGAGCGGGTCGTCAGCTACGGGATCGGGCTCGCCAACCCGGCGTGCTTCCGTGTGTTCGAGCTCAGCGGACCGACTCGCCTGGTGATCGACGTGCAGACCGCGGCGGACGCTCCGTCGGCGACGGTGGCGCCCACAGCAGCCCCGATCCCGTCGACGGCTCCGTCCAATCTCGCCGCGACCGGCCAACCGTCGCAGCCTGCCCAACCGGCCGGGTTCCCGATGACCGCCGTGCTCCTGGGACTCCTGGCACTGACCGCGGGACTGGGCGTAACTGGTATCAGGCGATTCACGAAAAAATGACCCGTTCACGACCCTCGGGGCGTCGATACCATTGGCATGCTTATGGATCCGACGCTCGGGCGCGTGATCGAGCGCTGGCGGGCCGGCGATCGCGAAGCCTTTGAAGAGGTTATGGATCGCTATGGCCTGCAGCTGCTACGAACCGTCCGGCTCATCCTCCGCGACCCGTCACTGGCCGAGGATGCCATCCAGGAAACATTTCTCAAGGCCTGGCAGCGGATTGGCAGCCTGCGCGACGAAGACCCCGGACCGTGGCTCACAAGAATTGCGATGAATGAAAGCATTTCGTTGTACCGACGGCGGCATCGCTTTCAGGCGCTCACCGAGCGATTCGGGCGCCTGGGCGGTGGCAGGCACGAGCTTTCCAGCGAGGCGCGCCTGGACCTGAGCAACGCGCTGGACCAGCTCAGCGCGGAGCAGCGGGCGGCGGTCGCCCTCCACTACTACCAGGACCTGAGCGTCGAGGAGACCGCCCGGGTCCTCAAGGTCCCCGTGGACACCATGAAGTCGCGGTTGAAGACCGCGCTACGCCGGCTGCGCAAGCTCACGGGTTCCGAGGAGGAGTTCGCGTGAGCGACGATTTCGAGAAGAACCTCCGCGAGCACCTTCACAGCGAAGCACAGGAGACCCACGAGTTTCCGCGCCGGCTGCGGGGTCGGATTCGCGACGGAATTGCACCACGCGCTCGTGCCCGCATGGCGCCGCAACTGGCGCTTGCCGGCGCCCTGGTGCTGGTCGCGGTCGCGGTGCTGGCGGTCCGGAATCCCACGATCATCAACGTGGTCACTGCCAATATCAAGCAAATCCTTCAGCCAAGCCCGTCGCCGACACCACAGCCGTTCCTGTGCCAGGATCAATCCGGCGGTTCTACCGGGCTGACCACGACGCTCACGAAAATCCGACCCGGATCGCACACGGGCGATGGCTACGACCGGGTTGTGTTCGACTTCAGCGGCGGCATTCCCTCCTGGGACCTCACGCGACAGGAGTCGGCGACCTTCACCCGCGACGCCAGCGGGCAGCAGGTCACGCTCGACGGCAGCGCCGGGCTCAAGCTGGTGCTCCGCGATAGCGACGTGGCCGGTGCCGTTGCCACGGATCTGAAGCCACGGTTCACCTCGGTCCGTGAAATCGCCCAGTTGGGCAACTTCGAACGGGTATTGACCTATGGCATCGGCCTGTCGTCGTCGCAGTGCGTCCGGGTGCTGCCGCTCAGCAACCCGTCGCGGCTGGCGATCGACGTGGCCACCAGCGGATCGGCCTCGACGACGGCTGCACCGACTCCACTCCCCACCCTCTCACCGTCCGGCACCGACCTCGGCACGTTCAGCTGCCTCGACACCAGTGGCGGAGCGGACAGCGGGCTGGCGATGCAGCTAACCGCGGTGCGGGTCGCCCACCAGCCAGGTTTTGACCGGATCGTCTTCGAGTTCGCTCCGCAGGCTGGCGGTAGCGCGCACCTGCCCGCCTATACGGTATCGCGCCAGGCATCGGCGCAGTTCGTGAAAGATCCCAGCGGTATGCCGGTTTCGATGCGGGGGTCGGCCGGTCTGCGAATCGTTTTCCACGGTGCGAGCGGCGCCTCCAGTTACACCGGCAGCCGCGACCTCACGCCCGGTCTGCCGGTCGTCCAGGAGGTCGAGCAACTCGGCGACTTCGAGGCCGTCTTGAGCTGGGGCGCGGGCTTGTCCCGGGCCTCGTGCCTGCGGACGCTCGAACTCGCGAACCCCACCCGATTGGTGATCGACCTCCAGACCCCCTGAGTCCAAGTCTGGATTAAGCCCAGCACGCATGGTCGGAGCCGCTAGCAAGGCGAGGTCGAGCCATGTCGTTACATCTGCCGGTGATTCGGCCCCGGCTCTCGCCAACGCGCTCGGCTGTCGTCTTCACGATCAACGCGATCGGGATCTCCTGGCTGTGCTGGCTGCCCCTCGTCGCGGCCGATCACGGGATCGGGCCGATCCAGCCGTCACTCGCCCCCCTGTTGATCGTGCTGGGGACCTTCGGCCCCTTTTTCGCCGCGGTCGGCATGGTTGCGCGGAGATCGGGGTTCCGCGGTCTGGCGGAGTTCATCGGCCAGGCCTTCCGCTGGCGGCGAGGCATCCAGTGGTACGCCGCCGCGCTCCTCGCGCCGGCGCTGATCCGGATCGTGGTTCTCTACGTCCACGTTATGAAAGGCGGCACCGTCCCGGACCTCTCGGATGCGACCCGCTGGCTCGCCGTCCCTTCGACTTTTTTTCTGGTTTTGCTCATCGGCGGACCTACCGGCGAGGAGTTTGGCTGGCGTGGCTTTCTCCTACAACGCGTCCAGCCGGTCTTCGGAATGCTGGGCGCGTCGATCCTCATCGGGGTCATCTCGACACTCTGGCACTTGCCGTTGTTTTGGATCCCGGGGACGGCCCAGAGTCACCTCCCCTTCGCGATCTTCGCGGTGCGCACGGTGGCGCTCTCGATCATTTCGACCTGGCTCTACAACGGGACCCGGCGGAGCCTGCTCTTTGTCCTCCTCTTCCATGCCTCGCTGAACACATGGCCCAATACTGTCTACATCATCGAGGCAGAGGGGACGATCGGTCCGTACCTCAGCACGACCATCGTTTATACGGGGTGGGCGCTGCAATTGCTGATCCTTGGCCTTCTCCGTGGTGGAGGCGACCGCCGTAATCGGGCGGAGGCCCAGCCGGCCGTCGCTGCCTGACCCTCATCCGCCACGTCGCAAATGCAGGTGGCGGTGAGTTCCCTGTCCTGCTAGCGTCTGGCCCAAATGCAGCCACAGGCTGCGGCCTGGCGAAGCCCGCCGTGCTGCTAGCGCGCAAACGCGCGAACCGGCACTTCGTCGGTGCCATCATCGCTGCAGCGTTATTGACCGCCGCCTTCGGTCTCTGGGTCACGTTTCGGTTCGGGGGCGTTACGCTCACCGAGGGGATCGACGACATCGGCGAAGCCTTCGTCGCGTTCGTCGCCGCCATCGCGTGCGCGGCCGCCGCGCGGCGGCGCGTCGGGCGGTCTCGACAGGCCTGGTGGCTGATGGCCGGCTCTGCCTTCGTGTGGTCCTTTGGCGAGGTGGTCTGGTCCTACTACGAAGTGGGACTTGGTCAGCAGGTCCCCTTTCCATCGCTTGCCGATGCCGGGTACCTGGGAGCCGTCCCCCTTGCCGTGGCCGGCGTTCTTCTCTTCACGGCAGGGACGCCCCGCGTCATCACCCGTTTGGCGGTCATCCTCGACGGATTGATCATCGCGGGGTCACTGCTCGTCGTCAGCTGGACGACCATCCTGAAAACCATCTCCAGCGCCGGAGGAGACGGCCCCATCGCCCAGGCCATCAGTCTGGCGTATCCCATCAGCGACGTCGTGATCCTCACCATGCTGCTGCTCTTGCTGGCTGGCCGAGTCGGGGGCCCAGATCGCGCCGGCCTCTTCCTGCTCGCCGGCGGACTGCTCGCGAACCTTCTCGCCGATAGCGGATTTGCCTACCTCACCACCGTGAATTCGTACGGCCCCGCCCAGCCCATCGATACCGGCTGGGTGGCCGGCTACTTTCTGATTGCGGTGGCGGGCTTCCGCGCCTGGCAGATCCCCGTCGGCCTGCCGCGCCAAAGCGACCGGCTGCAGAGTGGCTGGCGGCTTCTCCTCCTTTATGTCCCCATGGCCGCCGCCGTCATTGCGACCATCACCGATCGTTTGGTGACCGGCTCAGTCGACGATTTCCTCTTCTTCGACCTTGTGACGGTCGCCGTGCTCGTGGTCAGTCGTCAGTTCATCATGCTCGCCGACAACGCCGCGCTGAATCACAAGCTTCAGGAACAGACCGCCGCCCTGTTGAAGCGTGAGGAGCATCTGCGATCGCTGGTGGAACACTCGTCGGACGTCGCCACGCTCGCCGACAGCTACGGCGTCATCCGATTTCAGAGCACCGCCGTCCAGAGGATCTTTGCGTACGCGCCTGGAGAGCTGGTGGGAACGCGGCTCGTCGACCTGGCGTTTGTCTCCGACCGGCCGGCGCTGCTGAGCTGCCTGAGCGACGCGCTGAAGGCTTCGGCCCATCCAGCGTCCGTGACCTGCCGGCTCCGCCACAAGCTGGGCACGTGGACGTATAGCGAGATCACGATCACCAACTTGCTCTACCTACCAAGCGTCGAGGGCCTGGTGGTCAACATCCGCGACGTCAGCGACCGAAAGCAGCTGGAAGACAAGGTCAGCCATCAAGCCGGCCACGACCCACTGACCAACCTGGCGAATCGCTCGTCGTTTCGGCTCGCGCTGGAACAGGCAGTGAGTGCGACCAAGCCCAACCAACGGGTTTCCGTCCTGATGGTCGATATCAACGATTTCAAAGCCGTCAACGCGGCGCTGGGCAGCGAGGTCGGCGACCAGTTACTGGCGGCCGTCGGCGCCCGGCTAGAACAGCTTGTTTCGCCCGAGGCGGTCCTGGCCCGGCTGCGAAGCGACGAGTTCGCCATCCTCCTCCCCGGTAGCCCATTTGGAGAGGTGGACGAACTCGCCGATCGTATCGTCGTCCAGTTCGCCGCGCCTTTTCGAGCTGGGCAGCAAGACGTTTCGCTGCCGGTTAGCGTCGGTGGCGCAGGCCTTGTCTCTGGCGAGGGGAGCGCAAGCGACCTGCTGCGTAACGCCGACCTCGCGCTCCGCGCGGCCAAGCAAAAGGGGAAGGCTCGGTATCAACACTATGATCCCGCGATGCGAACCGAGCGAATCGCGGCTTAGCTCGCCCCAACCCGGAGTTAGCAGCGTTAGCTCCGATACAGCAGCAACGGGACCAGTTGCTCGGCGGGCGTAAGCGATCCGTGGTGGCCGTTGAGGCGGGCCTGGGCCGGGTCCACATCCCGCTGGACAATCCCCACCGGACCGAAGGCGGCGGCCACCACGTCGCCGATGCGCTCGCGTGCCTGGTCGCTAACCCGCGAACCGAAGATCCCGGTCGCGATCGCCTCATCGCGGGTCCAGACCCACATCCGGTCCCCCAGGGTCGACCGCCAGGCACTGACGACGTCGCCGGCCGCGCCGGGAGCTGTCCGCAGGTAGCGGGCGCGGGCCTCCCCTGCCAGTAAGGTGACACCGGTGGCGAGGTCAGGATGGTCGGCGAGGTCGAGCCGCTCGCTGGGCCGCAAGTCCACCATTCCGTGATCGCCAGTGACGGCCAGCACGGTTTCGCCCGGCAACTGCTCGGCGAGGGTTCGAACGGCATGGTCGATCGCGACCAGCTCATCGCGCCAGGCCTGTGACGAGACTCCCTCCACATGGCCGGCGGTGTCCAGGCCTGGATGGTAGCCGTAGACCAGGGCAGGCTGGGCGTCGAGCCGCCGTAGTGCCGATTGTGCGATCGCCTCCAGCGACTCCGCGCGATGAAACTGTTGGCCCCGGCCGATGGCCCGGCTCAGCCCGGAGCCCTTGTGGAAGGCGGGTCCGAGGTACTGAATCCGGACGCCCGCCGCCGCAGCCTGCTCGGGCAGGGTCGGCATCGGCTGGAACGCTTCCGGCACCACGTGCGCACGGAGATCGACCCGGGGACCGAGTCCGTAGAGCGACCAGGTCAGCGTATTGAAGGCCCGGTCGAACCCGGGAAGCGCCATGGTGTAGCCGACCAGGCCGTGTTCGCCCGGCGGCAGGCCGGTCGCCAACGAGCTCAAGCTGGCGGCGGTGGTCGCCGGAAAGCCCGCCGTCAAAGGCTCACGGGCGATCGAGTTGAGGAACGGCGCGGACTGACCGTTTTGCCTGAGGAGCTCCCAGCCGAGGCCATCGACCAGCAGGAGGCAGACACCGGAGGCCGCCTCGATCGCAAGAGGATTCGCAAAACCAGCGATGCCGAGTGCGCTCAGCAGCGAAGGCAGGAGCTCGCCGAGCGACCGGACCCCGTAGCGCGGCAGCGGCGGTTCGGGAGCATGTGGAGGTGCCGTCCCGCTCACATCATCGGCGCAGAGGTGATTGGTAAGCTAGTCCGATCTTGGTCATCGGCGGTACCACGAATTGTTTGACTTTCACAGAGCTGTTTTGTATACACTAGGGAGTGCCCAGGACTAACCAGCCGCGGCGCCCGGAGGTCGACACCAACGGGGGCCAAACTACCTCTCCGGGCACGAACGGCTCCCGAGCCAACGGCGCCGATCGCCGGCAGGCGCCTGGCATCTCGGCGCAGGACGCCGAGTTGATCCTGGCCGTCCTGCGCGAGCTGAAAAAGGGCAACTTCTCCGTTCGGATGCCACTGACCTCGAACGGAACCTACGGCAAAATCGCCTCCGAGCTGAACGGCATCATCGAGCTCAATGAGAGAAATGCCAAGAACCTCTCCGGCGTCGCCCGCGTCATCGGCGCCGTCGCCGAGGGCGATCTGTTCCAGACTATGGACCTGGAGCTGGACGGCCGGCCGCTCGAGGGCCAGTTCCTGCGAACGGCTCGCACCGTCAACGCCATGGTCCAACAGCTTCGATCCTTCACCTCCGAGGTTACCCGCGTCGCTGAGGAGGTGGGGACCGAGGGCAAGCTTGGCGGCCAGGCCCAGGTGAAGGGGGCGGCCGGCGTCTGGAAGGACCTGACCGACAACGTCAACCTCATGGCGGCCAACCTGACCGCCCAGGTGCGCAATATCGCGGACGTCACCACCGCCGTCGCCAATGGCGACCTCTCGAAGAAGATCACCGTCGACGTCCGGGGTGAGATCCTCGAGCTGAAAAACACGATCAACGTCATGGTCGACCAGCTCAATGCTTTCGCTTCGGAAGTGACGCGCGTCGCCCGCGAAGTCGGAACCGAGGGCAAGTTGGGTGGCCAAGCACAGGTGCGTGGCATCGGCGGCGTCTGGAAAGACCTCACCGACAACGTCAACTTCATGGCCAGCAACCTTACGGCCCAGGTGCGCAACATCGCGGACGTCACGACGGCGGTCCAGAAGGGCGACCTGTCCAAGAAGATCACGGTCGAGGTTCAGGGCGAGATCCTGGAGCTGAAGAACACCATCAACGTCATGGTCGACCAGCTCAACGCCTTTGCTCGAGAAGTCACCCGCGTGGCGCGCGAGGTCGGTACCGAGGGCAAGCTGGGCGGCCAGGCGGAGGTCCAGGGGGTCGCGGGTGTCTGGAAAGATCTCACCGACAACGTTAACTACATGGCCGGCAACCTCACCGCCCAGGTGCGCAACATCGCCGAGGTCACGACCGCGGTCGCCGGGGGCGACCTGTCGAAGAAGATCACCGTCGACGTCCGCGGCGAGATCCTCCAGCTGAAGAACACCATCAACTCGATGGTGGATCAGCTGAACGCCTTCGCCGGTGAGGTCAGCCGCGTCGCACGCGAGGTTGGCACCGAGGGCCGGCTTGGCGGACAGGCGAGCGTCCCCGGCGCCTCAGGAACATGGAAGGACCTGACGCTCCAGGTCAACCAGCTCGCCGCCAACCTGACCACCCAGGTCCGCAACATCGCCGAGGTGACCACCGCGGTGCAGCGGGGCGACCTCTCCAAGAAGATCACGGTCGAGGTCCAGGGTGAGATTCTCGAGCTCAAGAACACCATCAACGTCATGGTCGATCAGCTGAACGCCTTCGCCGGCGAGGTCACCCGTGTCGCACGCGAAGTCGGCACCGAGGGCCGGCTGGGCGGACAGGCCCACGTCCCCGGCGCATCGGGGACCTGGAAGAACCTCACCGACAACGTCAACTCGATGGCGGGCAACCTTACCGCCCAGGTACGCAACATCGCCGAGGTAACGACCGCGGTCGCCCGCGGCGACCTGTCGAAGAAGATCACCGTCGACGTCCAGGGCGAAATCCTGGAGCTGAAGGACACCATCAACGTCATGGTCGATCAGCTCAACGCCTTCGCCTCCGAAGTCACCCGTGTCGCGCGCGAGGTCGGGACCGAGGGCCGGCTGGGCGGCCAGGCCCAGGTTCGCGGCGTGGTCGGCATCTGGAAGGATCTAACCGACAACGTCAACTTCATGGCCGGCAACCTGACGGCGCACGTCCGCAACATTGCCGAGGTGACCACCGCGGTTGCCAATGGCGACCTGTCCAAGAAGATCACAGTCGACGTCCGGGGCGAGATCCTCGACCTGAAGAACACCATCAACGGCATGGTCGACCAGCTCAACGCCTTTGCCGGCGAGGTGACTCGCGTGGCCCGCGAGGTCGGCACGGAAGGCCGGCTGGGCGGCCAAGCGTACGTGCTGGGCGCCTCGGGCACCTGGAAAGACCTGACCGACAACGTCAACCAGCTGGCCGCCAACCTTACGACCCAGGTCCGCAACATCGCCGAGGTCACCTCCGCGGTGCAGAAGGGCGACCTGTCCAAAAAGATCACGGTCGAGGTCAAGGGCGAGGTGCTCGAGCTCAAGGCCACGATCAACGTCATGGTCGACCAGCTGAACGCCTTCGCGTCGGAAGTCACGCGGGTGGCGCGCGAGGTCGGCACCGAAGGTAAGCTGGGCGGCCAGGCACAGGTCAAGGGGGTGGCCGGAACCTGGAAGGACCTCACCGATAGCGTCAACTTGATGGCCGGCAACCTCACCGACCAGGTGCGCGGCATCGCCCGCGTCGTGACCGCGGTCGCCAACGGCGACCTGCGGCGCAAAGTCGTCTTCGAGGCCAAGGGCGAAATTGCCGCGCTCGCCGACACCATCAACGAAATGACCGATACCCTGGCGATCTTCGCCGAGCAGGTCACAACCGTAGCCCGAAAGGTCGGCGTCGAAGGCGAGCTAGGAGGCCAGGCGAGCGTGCCTGGCGCGGCGGGTACGTGGAAGGACCTGACCGACAACGTGAATCAGCTAGCAGCCAACCTGACCGGCCAGGTGCGGGCGATCGCCGAAGTGACGACCGCGGTTACCGAGGGCGACCTGACCCGCTCGATCCGGGTCGAGGCCAGCGGTGAGGTGGCGTTGTTGAGCGGCAAGATCAACGAGATGATCCGCAACCTGAAAGAGACCACCCAGAAGAACATGGAGCAGGACTGGCTCAAGACCAACATCGCCAATCACACCCGGATGCTGCAGGGTCAGCGCGACCTGCGCACCGTGGCCGACCTGATCCTCACGGAGGTTACCCCGCTGGTCTCGGCGCAGTATGGCGCCTTCTACATCGTCGATGCCGCTGACACCGAGGAGCCGGTACTTCGCATGGCGGCCGGCTACGCCATCAATGAGAGCGATGGCGCCGGAAAGGCTTTTCGGTGGGGTGAGGGCCTGGTCGGCCAGTGTGCTCGGGATGCGCGGCGGATCCTGCTGACCACGGTGCCGTCCGGCTACATCGGCATCCGCTCAGGCCTCGGCGAAGCGCCCCCCAACAGCATCGTGGTGCTGCCGGTGCTCTTCGAAGGGCGGGTCAAGGCGGTGGTCGAGCTGGCATCCGTCCAACCGTTCAGTGCGACGCACCTCGACTTCCTGGACCAGCTGACCGATGGCATCGGCGTCGTGCTCAACACGATCGAGGCCAACATGCGCACGGAAGAGCTGCTCAAGCAGTCGCAGATCCTCTTTGCCGAGGCCCAGGAGGCGAGCAAGAGCAAGAGCGCGTTCCTCAGCATGGCGGCCCACGAATTGCGGACGCCGCTCTCCGTCATCACGGGCTACCTCTCGATGCTTCAGGACGGAACCCTGACGCCCGACAAGTGGGAGCGCCCACTGCGAGTCCTGATCGGAAAGGCAACCGAGCTGAACAGCATCGTCGATGATCTGCTGACCGCCGCTCGCATCGAGGGCGGCACGGTGCCGACCGACACCAAGACGCTCGACCTGCGCGAGATGGCCCGGCAGGCACTCGCTCGCGCCGAGGCCCGGGCCGGCTTGCTCCGGGCGGAGGTCACCTACAGCGAGCCGGACGAGCCGGTCGCGGTCAACGCCGATCGCGAGCAGCTGGCTCGAATCATCGACAACCTCATCAACAACGCACTGACCTACAGCGCTGGGCGGCCGTGGGTCAAGCTGACAGTCGTCGACGACGATGGCCCGGGGCTGATCGTCGAGGACCACGGGGTCGGCATCCCGCCCGACAAGCACGACAAGATCTTCGAGCGCTTCTTCCGGATCGACGATCCGGGACTCGGACCCCAGCCCGGCACCGGTCTCGGCCTCTTTATTAGCCGCGAGCTGGCCGACCGCCACGGCGGTTCACTCACCCTCGAGCGGAGCGAGGTTGGCGAGGGCAGCACCTTCGTCGTGCGCCTCCCGGCCGCGTCCGGCGTGCATGCGGCGAGCCTGTTGTCGGCAGCACCTGCCCTGGAAGGCAGCACCACTTAACTATTTCCCTCCCCCTCTGGGGGGAGGGCAGGGGTGGGGCCCTAGTAAGACTTCGGCGGCGCGGCGGAGAAGAGTGAGATCGCCTGCTTGACTTCCGTACTACCGCACTTCGGGCAGGCATGTTCCTTCTCACGCTCTGCGAAGCTGCCCATCACTTCGAAGAGATCGCCACATTTCGAGCACTTGAACTCATAAATCGGCATGGCGCTGACCTCCAGACGCTTGTGCACCGTCCTGTTGCCTACAAGACCACTCTATTCCACTTCCCCTCTGGGGGAGGGCAGGGTGGGGGCTGCACTAGCGAGGGCGAGCACCAGCGCGAGTACCCCGAGCACACCTCCGACGATCGGTCGCAACCCTCCGACTCCAGCTTTCAAATGGATTGCGGCCAGACCGACATTCCCGACGGCGACCAGTCCCGCTAGCCCGAGCGTAGCTGCGCGTGCTCCGCGTTGCTCGCCTCGTGCATAACGCACGGTCGTCACGCCGAGGAGTGCGACCCACGCGACAAGCCCGATGACCGAGCCGGCAGCGCGGCCTGGCGCGTCCGTGAAGATCGCGGTTCGCGTGGTCAGGAATTCTGCTACGTCAACAGTCCCCGCCAATGAGACCCCGATCAAGGCGAGGAGCGCACCTTTAGCCGACCGGCGAGCAAATGTAGTCACCCACTTATCGTCCCATAGGTCGACACGCCCGCCTGCATCCGCGTGCGAACATGCACGTTACTTTTGTCTGCTCCGCACAATTGCCTGACCATAGAACGCCGTTCCGCGTAGGACTTCGGAATGACTGCTGAATTCACGCTCGGAGAGGTCCTGCACGAGGCCCGCGCATATCTCTGGATCGCCGGCGTGCCATTCCTGTTTGGACTGATTTTCTTGCTGTCCGAGCTGCGGTCGCCAGACCTCGTGATCTGGACTGGCCGCTGTGTCCCGGCTTTCTTTGATGGAGGGGTGGCACATTACACGGTGGCCGGTCGACAATTCACCGCCGATAATCCGCCTTTGCTGGATCGGACGCC
>DASWBA010000130.1:0-3454 GCA_036390825.1 Candidatus Dormiibacterota bacterium | reverse complement strand
CATAGTGGCCGTAGTCGGCGGGCCACCAACCCTGCGAAGCCGTCATCAGCTCGATGAGGTCGCGCTTCAGCGCATCGAGGTCGAGGGTCTTGAACCCTTCGGAGTAGCGGAATTCGGTGCCCAGGGGATTGGAGAGCGGAGAGTGCTGGCGGAGTACTCGCAGGTCCAGCTGATTTGGCCACCAGTCCTGGTTCGTCCTCGGCCGGGTCGCCTTGGCGGTGGGGCTCGGGATTGCCGGGCTCTCGCTCTCGCTTACACGCTCAGTCATGTCGCTCCTCAATGCGTGTTCAGATTTGCACGCCTGACACGGCCATCCGGCTGAAGTATCGCATGGCGATAAGAAGCGCCCGGCCGCAGGCGACCGCCTCCCGGATTGTGACCCAAAGTCCCGAAATAGGCCCGACGTTCGGCCCTTCTGTCGCTTGCCGATTGAGACGAATCTCGTGGGAACGCGAGACAGCCGCTGCTTGGCAATGGGGTCGCGCGCCGAGGCGGCGTCAGCTGGCGGGCGCCACCTGGAGTAAGGACCAGAGGCTGACGTTGTTCAGCCGGGGGAGGTACCGGATGCAAGCGCGGCCAACGCTTGAGACACCGAGGCGCTCGCTTCCTGCTGTGGACTATCTGCGACCGGCCGGTCGATTCGTCCTCCAGTTCGCCGAAATGTGCGCGGCGATGTGTGCCGGAGGCATCGCTCTCGACTTCGTGTTCTTCCAGGGTGCTGCGGCGCTTGGATACCCCAGCTTCTTCGAGCAGAACCGCGAGATCTCCATCCTCATCCTGGGCATCAACTGGGCGATCGCGATGGGAGTCTGGATGTCGATCCGCAAGCATCCCTTGCGCCACAACCTCGAGATGTCCAGCACCGCTGTCATCGCCGCCGTGTTGTTGATCCTTGCCTACTGGTGGTTCGGCTTCGCCCCTGCGACGAGGATTCCAGGCTGGTTCGGGCAGGCAATGTTTCAATGCGGTCCGTCTTGCGCCCTGATGGGTGCCTACATGCTCTTCAACTACCGGCACTACACCGGAACCGCTGGGCTGCATGCGCAGCACATGGCCTGAAGGGGTCCAAAGCCAGGAGACGGCGGGGAGGCTCCAGGCCTCCCCGCAGTGCTTACCCTCAGTCGGCGACAGCGCCGACTGATCGGGCATCCAGCGATTTCAGTTCGGGTCGATCAAACGAGCGGCAGCTGGTTCTTTACTCGTTCCTCAAGGCGGCTGCCGGGTCGAGGTGTGCTGCGCGCCATGCCGGCAGCATGCCGGCGACCGCCCCCAGCACGGTGCCAAAACCGATCGCGAGGATGATGAGGCTGGGCGTGATGAGAAACAGCGTCGACTGGCCGGAAGGCGTCGATGCGTTGGCCAGGTTGGTGATCAACGCGCCGAGGCCGTAGCCGATCACGCCGCCGAGGAAGCCAATCAGCGTCGCCTCGGCAAGGAACTCTCCCATGATTCTGAGCGTGCTCGCCCCGGCCGCCTTCTTGAGCCCAATCTCGCGCGCCCTTTCCGCCACCGCCATGAACATTGCCTTGACAACTGACAAGCCGCCGATGATCAAGGCCAGGAGTGCGGCTGCCGCGGTGATGGCGGTGAGGTTTGCGCCGCGCTGCTTGAAGCTGTTGACAAGATCGCTTGGTTTCGATGCCTTGACCCCGCTGACCTGGCTGTTGATCCGGTCTGCGATATTGTCGAGCTCGCCGATGGAAGTGCCCGACTTGGCATAGACGTCGATGCCCTTGGCGATCATTGTTACGTCGGTCGCGTCCCGCTCCGCGGCGGGCAGGCTGTCTTTCAGAAGCATCTGCCCGTCTGTGATGTTGATGTACGCAAAAGTGTCCGGCGCCGTTCGGGTCACGTTGAGGATCCCGACGACCTTGAACGTGTGGTTCACGAAGTCCGGCGTGGCATCGCGCGGTTTGACAGGCAGGTCGATGGTGTCGCCGATCTTCTTATTGAACTCCTTGTCGATCGTCGACCCGAGCACGACCTCACCGCTGGAGTCCGCGTCAATGGCGTGGCCCTGCGCGTAGGTCGTCTTCAGGCTGCTCCATGCCGCTTCGGTGGGATCGCTGGCGACGATCGTGTCAGGGAAGCCGAGGCTATCCACGCCAGCCGCACCGGGCTTGGCCGGGAAGCCATAAGTCGGAAAGGCGGCAGCGACACCCGGCACCTGGCGGATCTCCTCGATCCTGGTCAGCGGCAGCAGCGAGTCGGCCTGCCCCGCCCCCGGACCCACCGTCACGTTCGAACCGTAGTACCGGGCACGAGCGTCGACGGACGCGTCGAAGCTTGCTGCCAGGGCGCCCGCGACGGTGAGCGCCGCGACTCCGATGGCGACGCCGGAAATGGCCAGTGATGTCCGCAGCCTGTGCCGGTTGAGGTTGCGGACGATCTCCATCTGCGGAGTTGAAGAGCCTGAGGGACCAGGCTCGGCCCGGCCCCTCAGATCGCTCTGCAATTTCTTAGCTCGCCTTGTCGGCGAAATCGTTGGTGTAGGTCTCGCTCAGGTTGGCTGACTTGCCCTTGAAGCTCGAAACGAACTGCTGCTGGATCTTCTGCACGTTCTCCGGGCCGCCCGCCGGCATCTTGCAGTCAGAGCCGAAGATTCCCAGCTGGCTCTGCAGGTCGGCGACGTAAGACGCCTTGTCGCCGGCGAAGTAGTCCACCGGCATCTTGTCCGCGATCTCGGAAGCGGAGTGCGAGTGGATGTACTTCAGCGTTTTGACGTAGGCGTTGACCAGCCGCTGCGCCGTGTCCTTGTTGCTGTTGACCCAGTCGTTCTTGGCGAAGATGCCGATGAACGGGTAGTCACCCCCGAGAGCGGCGCGCGTGGACTGCGGGTCGAGAAGGCTGACTAGGATCTTGCCCTTGCCCGAGTTGACCAGCCGGGAGATGGTCGGGTAGGTGGTCATCCCGGCCGCGATCTTCTTCTGTTGGATGGCGGCGATGAACGTGTCACCGGCGCCCACCGCGACGTACTGCGCCTTGGTCGGGTCCGCGCCCGCAGAGCCGATGATGGCCTGCGTCAGAACGTGCGTCCCCGAGCCGAGGTCGGTCACCCCGAGGTTCTTGCCCACCAGATCCTTGGCGCTCGTGATGTTGGTCAGGCTGGCGTCGACGACCTCGGCCTCGCCCGGGGCGATGCCGAACTGGCAGATGGTCTCGATCTTCTTGCCCTGCGTGTTGAGCACCATCGGGTGCACGTACGCGCCGGAACCCGCGTCGACGTTGCCCGCCACGACCTCCTCTTCGGAGGCCTGGCCGGAGCCCTCGTCGATGAGCGTCACGTCGAGGTTCTCCGCTTTGAAGTAGCCGAGCTGCTGGGCCAGCATGTTCGGCAGGTAGATCTGCTTGTTGAGGCCCCCGACCATGATCTTCAGCGAGGCCGCGGCCTGAGTCCCCCCTCCGCTCGGCGAGCTGGTGCCGCCGCATGCGGCGACGATCGCGAGTACCGCGA
>DASWBA010000129.1:0-4621 GCA_036390825.1 Candidatus Dormiibacterota bacterium | reverse complement strand
GCCGGTCCAATCCAGCATTTCGGCCAGAACACATACAAAAAGCGCGGCTGCGTCGACGTTGCCGAAGAAGATGTGCGGCCAAAACCCTCGGTCGACCGCTTCGCCGGTCCGGACCTCATGCAGGATCTTGCCCGGCTCCTCTTCATTGCTCGGGTCTTGACGGCGGCCCTGATGCGCAGCGAGGAACCGCAGTGAGCCACGGGCGATCTCCGGATTCATCGCCAGGGTGAACAGAGACGTGAACAGCGCGTCGCGCCCGAACGGAACCGCATACCAGGGAATGCCCCCGGTCGGGTACATGCCGGTGGGATGGGACTGGGTCAGCATCCGCACGTCGTCCCGACTCTGCCGGAGCAGCTCGTTGACCGCTGGGTTGTCGGTCTCGAAGGTGGCGCAATCATCCGCCCAGCTCTTGTACGCGTCCCTGATGCGGGCAAGCCCGGCGTCGAATTCAGGCGCCCCCCGGCTGCTTTGTGGATGCGCGTCGACGAGAAGGCTGAAGCTTCCCCCTGGCTGCAGCTCGAGGTGATGTCTCGTCCCAGGAGGCTGGATGACGACCTCGGCGGCGCGGCCTCCACCCGGTTCGTTGAGCACCACGCCGCGTGCGGTGGGGGTGGCGGTCGCGGCTGGTGGCGACGCCAGCTCAGGTGCGAAGCCGCGCAGCGCCATCATGTCGATGAAGTCCGTGCCCAGCGTCAGCTCGATCCCGGCGTCGACGGCCGACGATCCAGGGTTGGTGATGGTGATGCGCTCGTGCAGGCCGCTGTCCAGGTACCTCTCGCGCCGGACGTCCAGCGCGGCCGCCACCGCTTCGATATGGACGCTGCCTGACTCGACGCGCACGGCCGTCGCCACGGGCTCCTGGCCGTTGACGAGCAAGCGGTACTCCGAGAGGTACCGGGTGTCGCCGATCCACAGGCCGTCGCCGTCCGGGCCACCGGCGCGCATGCCGCCGTTGGCCGCGGAAGCCGCGAAGCTGCCGTCCTCCTGGAGGACCACTCGAATTCCGGGCTTGATGACGTGCTGCGCGCTAGCCCTTGACTGACCCGGCCGTGACGCCCCGCACGAAGTAGCGCTGAAGGGCGATGAAAACGGCGAGCGGCAGCAGCATCTGCAGCACCGCGGCCGCGGTCAGGAACTGCCAGCCGCCACCGAGCGAGGTGGTCAGCTGCGCGATCACCACCGTGAACGGCCGGTACACGCTGACGCCGAGGAACGTCAGGGCGACCAGCAGGTCGTTCCAGATGCCGAGGAAGACGAAGATCGTCAGCGACGCGATCGCGGGCAGCGTCATGGGCACGGCGATCCGCAGGAATCGAACCGAGTGGCCGGCGCCGTCCACCTCAGCCGACTCGAAGATCTCGCGTGGCAGGCCGCCGAGGTAGTTGCGCAGCAGGAACACCTCGAACGGCAGGCCGTAGCCGGAGTGCGCCAGCCAGACCGCGTAAATCGTGCCGTTCAAACCGATCGCTTTGAATATCTGAAGCACCGGGATCAGCGTCATCTGGATCGGCACGACCATCAAGCCGACGATGACGATGAAGAAGATGTTGCGTCCGGGGAACTTCATCCAGGCGAAGGCGTATGCGCCCATCGTGGCGATGGTCAGCTGGATCACCGTCGCGGGGATCGTGATCAGCACGCTGTAGAGGATTGACGGCGCCACGCCCTCCACGTTGAGCACCTGCTGGTAGCTGGCCAGCGTGAAGCCGTGAGGCGGGAAGAGCGTCGTCCACCACCCGGAGTTACCCATGTCCGCCACCCCGCGGAACGAGTTGATGATCATGCCGACGGTGGGGATGATCCAGATCGCGATGAAGATGGCGATCACGAGGTGGAGCGGCAGCCGCTGCAGGCGATAACCCAGGGTGTCGAGCGCGGAAACGCCGGCGCCGACCACTGTCTGGCCACGAGTCGTGACGCGCTCGGCGCTCATCGCTGCTCCTCCTGCTGCTGGAACCTACGGATGTTGACGATCAGAAGTGGCACGATCGCTATGAAGAGGACCACGCCGACGGCCGCGGCACGGCCGTAGTGCGCGCTGGCCAGCTGGCGGAACATCTGCGTCGCGATCACGTCCGTGTTGTAAGCACCGTTGGTCATCACATAGACGATGTCGAACGTCTTCAGCGCGTTGATCAGCTCCGTCGTGACGACCACCGTGATCGTCGGCCACAGCAGTGGCGTCACTATGAGGCGGACGATCTGGAACTCGTTGGCGCCGTCCATTCGCGCCGCCTCGAGGACCTCGGTGCTGATCCCTTTCAGGCTGGCCGAAATGATGACCATGCAGAAGCCTGTCGCGCTCCATATGCCCACGAAGATCAGCGCGGCGTTGTTGGTCGACAGGTTGATCAGCCAGGCGATGGGATCACGGCCGAACGCGCCGAGGATTGCGTTCAGCGTCCCGGTCTGCGTGGTGCCAGGCGGCTGGTAGTCGAACATGAACTTCCAGATGATCGACGCCGCCACGGCGCTGATGGGGACGGGCAGGAAGATGGCGATCTTGGCCAGAGACTCGTACCGCACGCGGTCGAGGAGGATGGCGATGATGAGTCCGAAAAGAACCGAGAAGAAGGTGAAGAACACGAGCCACAAGAGGCTGTTGCGCAGCGACGTCAGCGTGTCGGGGAAGGTGAAGAAGTACACATAGTTGTCCCAGCCCACGAATTTGTCGCCCGCGCTGTTGTAGAAGCTGATGAAGACGGTGCGTATGAGCGGGTAGACCATGAATACCGTCGCGAAACCGATGGCGGGCAAAGCCCAGAAGTAAGGCCTGATCCAGGCCTGCAGCGTATCCGGGAGCCTCTCGATTATTGCCTCGCCGAGCCTTATGTAACCGAGCAGGATCAGCGGCACGGCGACGACGGCGACCACCGCCGTGATGATCTGTTCCACCCCGGTACCTCCTTGCTAGGCGGAAAGTGGCGGGGGCGGAACGGCTCCGCCCCCGGCCATCCAAATCCGGACTAACTGCTCTTGTATGCGGCTGCCTGTACCTGGTCGAGGTGCGAGAGCTCTGAGTCCAGGCTCCCAGGGTTGCTGGTCACGTTGAGCAGCGACTGCCAGTACGCATTCCTCATGTCCGTCGGCATGTAGTCGCCGGCGGTGACGAGCATGTTCGTGCCGGTCGTCACGATCTGCGCCGCGGCCTTGAAGACCGGGTCGGTGTAGGTCGTGCTCTTGTTGGAGCTCATGCCCACTCCGGAGCTCGCCCAGATCTGCTGCGAATCCTTGGTCACCATCCACTGCATCAGCTGCCGGGCCGCGGGCGTGTTGTTGTACATCGCGTAGTTGTCGTAGAACCCGTTGTAGTTGCCGTCGAATTGCGAGTTACCCATGCTGGGGTGCGGGAAGAAGTCGAAGTCGACGCCTGCCGTCAGGTTCGCGAAGCTCGTCAAGCCGGGCTGGAATGTCGCCTGAATGAGAAACAGGCAGCCCGCCTTGTAGCTGCCGCTGGCCTTGAACAACCCCTCACCGGCCTTCTGGAAGTCGGTCGCCAGCACGTAGTTGGTGCCGCCGTAGACATGGGCGGCGGACACTTCCTGGAGCAGGGCCTGGTAGCCCTGCTTGATTTCGGGTGACGTCCACTTTTGTTTGCCCTCGATCCAGTCCGTGTAGACCTTCGGGCCCGACTGCCGCATGATGATGTTGTCGAGCTGGTCGCTCGCGGGCCAGCCGGAGGCGGCGCCGGACGAGAACGCGGCGCAGAACAGCTTCTGAGCGCCGTACTGCGTGGGATCGATGGCGAGCAGGTCGCTGAACGTCTTCGGCGCCTGGCCGGTATAGAGGTGCTTGTTGTACCAGAGCAGGCCCTTGACCTGGAACTTGATCATCAAGTAGTAGTGCTTGCCACCGATGATCCCGATGTAGGGGTCGTCGCCGGTTGTGCCCGCCGGCGGGTTGACCAGGCCGGGGTACGTGTTCGCCACATAAGCGCTCATCTGGTCACCCAGCGCGGTCTCGACGGGCTTGATCGCGCCTTTGCTTATCCAGTCCTTGAGCTGGATCGGGTCGGTGGTGGCGGGCGCGATGTCGGGCAGGTCGGTGCCGGCCGCGATGCCGTTGGCGATGCCGGTCGTGGAGTCGCGGTTCGTCGTGATGTGGACCTTGATTCCGGTCGAAGCCTCGAATGGCTTCACGATGTCCTGGAACGCCTTGAGCTCGTTGCCGCCCCAGGCCGTCCAGACCGTCACGTCGGACGCGCTCTGGGTGTTGCCGCCGGACGAGCCGCCTAGCGAGCAGGCGGCGAGCAGAAAAATACTGCCGAGACCCAGCGCGATGGCACGCGGGTTCAGCTTAGCGAAGACCATTGACTTGCCTCCTCGAATTTCGGCCCCTGGCTCGGGGCATGGCCGGCCTGGACGTCGGCGGCGTAGACGAACGTTCGCCTACCTCGACGTTCGGCAATCGTAAAAGCGGCTTGGTGCATTGTCAATCTTCCCAGTCACTCCTCCTTGTTCAGAGCAAAGCCAGTTCTGTCTCGGCAGCGAAAAGATGCAGGGTCCGCGTGTCCAGGCCCAGCTTGACCCGGTCGCCCGGCTCCACCTTGAGCTTGGGATCGACCCGCGCCGTGACCGTGTCCCCGCCCACCTGCCCGTACAGGAACTGGTCCGAGCCC
>DASWBA010000128.1:0-2493 GCA_036390825.1 Candidatus Dormiibacterota bacterium | reverse complement strand
GAGGGCCGGGTGGGGGCCGTTTCTGCGGGGGCGGGCAGGCCAGCCTCTTTCCCTCCCCCGCTTGCGGGGGAGGGCAGGGTGGGGGCCTGTCGTTCGATCGCCTCGGCGACGTCGCGACGGCGGATCGATCCGCCTGGTCCGCTTCCCTTGATGGTCGCGAGGTCGATCCCCTTGGCTTTCGCCAACAGCTCGGCCCCTTCGGTCACCTCGACCTCGACCGAAGCGGCCTTTTTCTCTCCACCGCCAACCGGGGAGGGCGCGGTGGGGGCCTTTTTCTCTTCACCGTTCGCGGCGGTAGGTATGGTGGGAGTCTTTTTGGCAGCGCTTTCGCCGTCTGCGCCGACGGCGATTTCAGCCAGCGGCGCGCCGACCGCAATCGTCTTGCCAGCCTCGGCGAGGATCTTGGTCAGGGTTCCGGTCGCGGGGGCGGGCACCTCGGCGTCCACCTTGTCGGTGGTGACCTCAACCAGCGCTTCGCCTTCGCGCACCGGGTCGCCTGGCTGCTTCAGCCACTTGGCCACGGTCCCCTCCGTGACCGACTCACCCATCTCCGGCAGGGTGACCTGCATGGTCGACTGGGGCACGATCGAATTCTACCGACTAAACTTGGGTCCGAATATGACGTTCAAGTCAAAATTGAGGGCCAGCGAGGACGCCACCGGCTCGCTGCTGTGCCTCGGGCTTGATCCCGAACCGGATCTGTTGCCGCCGTCGGTTGAGCGCTCGCCGGCCGGCATCGCCCAATTCGTCCGGACCATCGTCGAGGCCGTTGGCGACTCGGTGTCGTCGTACAAACTCAACCTGGCGTTCTACGAACGATGGGGGAGGGAGGCTAGCTGGGTGCTCGACCAGGCGATGGCCGTGTTGCCCAAGGACCGCCCGGTGATCTTTGACGCCAAGCGCGGCGACGTGGGCAGCACCGCCCAGGCGTACGCGCACGCCATGTTCGAGGCTTGGGGCGCCGATGCCGTGACCGTCCACCCATGGCTGGGCTATGACTCGGTCGCCCCCTTCCTGGCCCACAAAGACCGAGAGGTCCTCATCGTCTGCCGGACGTCGAACCCGGGCGCGGCGGAATTCCAGCACCTGCGCAGCGACGGCGAGGCTCTCTACCGGCACGTCGCCCGAGCGGGCGTCCGCTGGGACCATCACGACAACCTCGGCTTCGTGGTCGGCGCTACCGCACCGGCAGAGATTCGCGACGTTCGTCAGATTGCGGGAGATCGCCTGCTGCTCGTTCCCGGGATCGGCGCGCAGGGCGCCGCGCTCGACGCCGCCGTCCCGGCCGCCATGCGAGCGGATGGACGCGGCGCCATCATCTCGATTTCACGGGGCATCCTCTTCGCGTCGTCGGGCGCCGATTATGCGGACGCTGCTCGCACCGCGGCGCTGCGCTATCGCGACGCCATCAATGCCCTGCGGCCGGAGCCGGCGACGGCCCGAGGCTGACCCCATGCCCGGCATCGTGGCCGGCGCGCTGGTTGCCCATCCTCCGATCCTGCTGGCCGAGGTCGGTGGTCCCCAATCGCAACGCGTGCGTGCCACCGCCGAGGCACTACGAGAGCTCGACGGCATTCTCTCGTTGGTCGACGCCGACCTGGTGGTCGTGATCTCGCCGCACAGTCCCTCGAGCATGACGTCGCTGCCGGTCCGGCGCGGCGCCAATGCCGGAGGCAACCTGGCACGCTTTCACGCCCCGCACGTCCAGGTCACAGCGCAGGTTGACGTTGCACTTGCGACCGCGCTGATTACCGATGGGCAGCGCGCAGGCTTCTCCTTGATCTGGGCGGAGGAGACGGAACTCGATCATGGTGTTGTGGTTCCCCTGCACTCGCTTCCGCGGACGATGGTGAACAAGCGCTGCATCTTCCTCGGCGTCAGCGGCTGGCCGCTGCATCGCTTCGTCGAGTTCGGCGTCTGGTTGCACGGTCGACTCCGCGATCGCGTGGCCATCCTGATCGCCTCCGGCGACCTGTCCCATCGCCTGACGCCAGACGCGCCCTATGGGTATCGTCCCGAAGGCCCGGTCTTCGACCGGCTCGTGATCGACGCGCTCCGCGATCAGGAATGGAAACGGATCGAAGGGCTCGATTCCGAGCTGGTCGAGGAGGCGGGGGAGTGCGGCCTGCGCCCGCTCGCGGTCCTGCTGGGGGCCGCACGCTCCGGTGCTCTCGACTCGCGGGTGCTCAGTTACGAAGGTCCATTCGGCGTCGGCTACCCGGTCGTTGCATTCACCGCAACCCCTGTCGCCGGCACGCCGGCGAAAGTCGGTCTGGACATTCAGGCACTCGGACGCCAGGCGATCGAGACCTATCTGCGAACGCACCAGTTGATTGAGCCTCCGCAGCCGATTCCCCTTGACCTGCAGGCACCTTCGGCCGTGTTCGTCACGCTGCGCAAGGGTGGTGAGCTCCGCGGTTGCGTCGGCAGCGTCCGTCCGACGGAGCCGACCGCGGCCCACGAACTGATCCGTTATGCGGTGGCGTCCGCGGT
>DASWBA010000127.1:0-30111 GCA_036390825.1 Candidatus Dormiibacterota bacterium | reverse complement strand
AGCCGCCGCCGAGCGGGACCTGGTCGGGTCGCGGCCTGTGGCGCTACCGCGCCGACCTTTTGATTGCTGGCGATCCGGTGACGCTCGGCGAGGGCGCGACCCCGATCGTGCCGTACGAGAAGCTGCGGCTGAAGCTCGAAGGCATTTCCCCGACCGGATCCTTCAAGGACCGCGGAGCCGCGACGGTGATCACCGCGGCGCGGGCGGCAGGAGCGCGCACGGTGGTCGAGGATTCCTCGGGCAATGCCGGCACCGCGATCGCGGCTTATGCCGCCGCCGCCGGCATCAAGGCACGGGTCTTCGCGCCCGCCGACATCGTGCCGGTCAAAGCTCGCGCCATCCAGGTACTCGGCGCGGAGCTGATCAAGGTATCGGGACCGCGATCGGCCGTTACCCAGGCGGCGGTGGCCGCGAGCCGAGAGGCGTACGACGCCGGCCATGCCCGTGACGATGCCTTCCTCGAGGGAACCAAGACGATCGCTTATGAGCTCTTCGAGGAGCTGGGCGAGACGCTGACCGATGTCGTCACACCGGTCGGACAGGGCACCGTGCTGATCGGGCTGGCGATGGGCTTTGCCGACCTGGTATCGGCCGGACGCATGGAGCGCGCACCCCGGCTTCACGGCGTGCAGGCCGAGGCGTGCGCGCCGCTGGTGCGCGGCGCCACCATCGGGCGGCCGGCGCCGGTGGTCCCGCAAGCGTCGATCGCCGATGGCATCCGGATCCCGGAACCGACCCGCACCGAGCGAAGCTACGCCGCCGTTCGCTACAGCGGGGGCCGTTGGATCGCGGTGTCGGAGGACGCCATCGAGCGAGCGTGGCGCCAGGCTGCCGCGCTCGGGCTGCTGATGGAGCCGACGTCAGCGGCCGGGATCGCCGGGGCGCGGGTGTTGAATCTTCCGCCCGGGGCCGTCGTGATCATCACCGGCTCCGGGATCAAGGCGATCGATCGGTACTGAGCCCCCACCCTGCCCTCCCCCATAGGGGGAGGGACGTTGGCGAATGCGGGCCAGCATCTCCGGGTCGTAGGCGAGCGCCAAGCGGGCGCCCCACAGATCGATGTGATAGCCGGGCAGCCGCCGCCTGCCCTGGCGCGGCATCTCGAGGTCGGGCAGCGACTTGACCTCGAGGGCGCGGCGTGGGATCGCCTTGCTGACGGCCCAGGCGAGCAGCCGCTCTGGATCGGAGCTGACGACCTTCCCGTACCAGCCCGGTCCGAAGCGCGCGCGTTCGAGATAGACGAGGGGGGCCAACCACAGGCCGCCGCCCGCCGCATGTCGGAAGCCGTCGGCGCGGCGAGCGAAGGCTCGCGGGGTCTCAGGCGGCACGAACGAGGAACCGACCGGGGTCGAAGTCATCGAGGGGCAGGCGAGGCCGGCGGTCGGCGAGCAGGTCCGCCACCAATTCACCCGTGATCGGGGCCAGCAGGATCCCGTTCCGAAAATGGCCGGCCGCCATCCTTACCCCTTGCCATCCGGGCAGCCGCCCGATCAGCGGACGGCCGTCCGCCGTCCCAGGCCGAAGCCCCGCCCAGGCTGCGACGAAGGTGGCATCCGCCAGTCGGGGTACGAGCCGTGGCGCCACCGCCAGGAGGCGGGCGATGCCGGCCGCGGTCGGACGCGCATCGAAGCCCGCCTCCTCCACGGTGGTTCCCACGTAGGTGGTGCCGTCGGCCTTGGTGATCGTGTAGCCCTCAAGGGAACTGACAGCGTGTCGGAGCGCGGTGCCGATGGTCCGCAGGGCGACCATCTGTCCACGCACCGGCCGAACCGGGATCGGGGTATGCAGGGTCTCTGACCAGGAGAAGGCCCAGGCGCCATTCGCGATCACGACCTCCCGGGCACCAAGCCGCTCGTCGCCAATCGCGACGCCGACCACCCGGTCGCCCTCGGTCAGCAGCCGGTCGACAGCGGCACCTTCGCGCACCACCGCCCCCAGGTCGACCGCCGCTCGCGCCAGCGCGCGGGCGAAGGCCAGCGGCATCAGCTGGTGATCGTTCGGGTAGTACAGTGCGGCGCGAAGGTCGGGATTGAGGCCGGGCTCGAGATCGAGCGCGGCTGCGCGATCGAGCCAGGCGACGCCGACCCCATGGTCGGCCTGCCAGGCGCGGTGCTCGCGCAACGACGGCTCCTCGTCGGCGTGCAGCGCGAGGTGCAGCAGCGGGGACGGCCGATACCCGACATCCATGCCGGTCCGCTCGCGCAACTCCGCCGTCAGCGCCGGAAATAGGCGGGCGCTCTCTGCCTCGAGGCTGACCATTGCCGTCGGGGTCGTGCGGTCCGGATTGACCTGGATGATGCCAGCGGATGCGCCGGTCGCCCCGCCGCCGACCTGGCCGCGGTCGATGACCGTAACCCGGACACCGGCTTTCGCCAGTTGGTAGGCGATCGAGGTGCCGATCGCCCCGGCGCCGACGACGATAACGTCCGGGCTCACAGCCCGATATTAGTCGGGGCCGGAAAGCCCCCGTTCATCGCTCAACATCAGGGTGATCGATGCGTGCTTCGCACTCTGCCGCCGGTCAATCTCCACGATCACAGCCATCGCCAGAGCGGCGGCTCGCGATGAAATGGCCCCTTACGTGGCTGCTTAGGGGCTAGTCGGCGAGGCGGCGTAGCCTCAGGTCTTCACTGGCGCGCGCCTCCTGGTACAGGGCGCACGTCGCCATCTTGCCGAGGCAGGGCGGGGTCGGCCACTTCATGACCCCGCGGAAACGGTGGACCTTCCGGTCGACGTGGCAGTCGGCCTGGAAAACCAGCAGAAACGCCTGCCGCTTACGGAGGATTTGCTCGAGATAGGGACAGTGCATAGGCCGGAAAGGTGATATCACAAGACTAACACGGGGCTGGTCCCGTGCCTCTTGTAGACGCCCTCTTCTAGCCAGACAACGCAGAGTCCACAAGCTTCCGGCCCACTGCCACCGACCCGTTACACTCAACCCTGGCGCATGGTCGGATCGGGATCTTATACGTAACCTCTATGCGGGAAACTGGCTTTTGGCGATCCCCTTCCATGCTGTCATGGTGGCGACGGCGCCGGAATTCGTCCTCGCCCGGTGGCGACAGGCAACGACGGCTGGTCTTTGTCCTCGGTGGCGGCGGGAGCCGGGGCGCCTGCAGCGTCGGGGTGCTCAAGGCGCTGCTCGAGGCGGGCATCAAGCCGGACGGCCTGGTGGGATGCAGCTCGGGCGCCTTCAATGCCGTAGCGCTGGCCGCCAAACCCGACCTGGAGACGATCGCCCAGCTCGCCCAGGTGTGGCGATCGATCCGCAACCGCGACCTCTTCGATCGCAACCCGCTTCGGATGGCCTACCGGTACGTGCGCAGCCGCAACAGCTTCTTTGACAGTCGCTACCTGCGCACGCTGGCGGCGATGAACCTGCCGGCGACCTTTGAGCAGCTGGTCCTCCCGTGCGCGGTGATCGCGACCAACCTGACCCGCGCTCGGAAGGAAATCTTCACGACCGGCAGCGTGCCCGATGCGGTGGCTGCCTCCTCCGCCATCCCCGGCCTCTTCAATCCTTACCGCATCGGGGATGAGGAGTTCGTCGATGGCGCGGTCGCCGAGAATGTCGGCCTGCCGGAAGCAATCCAGCTGGGGGCGACCCATATCGTCGCCATCGACAACAGCACCTCGAACCCGCGAATTCCGCCGAACCACTCCCTGACCGGCATCCTGGCGCAGAGCATCCAGATCATGCTCGGCCAGCGAATGCTCGAGGAATACCAGCGGTACTCCGGCCAAGCCGAGATCTCGCTGCTGTTCCCCAATGTCGAGTTCGGGACGGCGGGCACCGATTTCAGCCAGTGCGATCGCCTGATCGACGAGGCGTACGCCCGTACCAAGGGTTTCCTCGTAGCCGGTGGGCTCGATGAGCGCGGCCGGCTCGAGCCCGGCATCCACTATATGTTGCCGATCCGGCACCCATCGGTTATTGCCCTGGCGCAGTGACGGTCGCCGCGCAAACAGCGGCCCGCCGAAGGCGGTGGGTGGGATGGATCTGGCCGATCGGCCTCCTGCTGATCGCCTGGCTGACCACCCCGCTGCGGGCCGGCGCCACCTACCCCGGCATGCCCTGCCTGGCGCAGGCCGACACCGTATTCACGCTCGCCTCCTACACCGTCCTTTTCATTCCAACCGCGGTCATCCTGCTCATCCTCAGCCGGCGATTGATCCCGGTGGCGATCCGGCGGGGGTTTCGCGCCTGGACCGTCGGCCTGATCGCGATAGGGGTTGCGGTGGCGGTTGTCTACCTGGCGTTCGCCGGCATCTCCGCGGATCGCCGACCGAACCGACCCGGCGACCAGGCGATCGCCTGCCCGACGTTTGGCGACGGACTGCAAGCGCTCCATTGCTGGCAGAGCGGCAGCACCATCGAAGTGAATGTCTTCGGGCAGCGGCCGCTCGACACGGCGGGCATCGAGAGGATGGCCTCGGCGCTGGCAGCGACCAAACAGGATGCCGCGCTCTACGAGGCCTTCGTCCTCGATACCACCGATCCGAGCATCGCCGCCTACTCCAACGCCCGCCTCTTCATCCTCCAGCGCCCGGGACTGACCGACTTCGCCGACCTGTGCCTTAGCGATCGGCAAGCGAAGCTGCGTGAGGTCCAGTCCCATCGGATCGGCTTCTATCGGTATAGCGCGCAGCAGTCGCCCCCCGTCAACGCCTTCTTTCTCCGCGACACCGGCAATGGTGGCGAGGTCGGCTACGAGGTGATCGACTTCTTGCACCAGGGAACCCTCCCCTATGTGCGGCCGGCCGACCTGCAGCCGGCCGAGTCCGCGTATCTCGACCGGGTCACGAACGCCGTTGCGACCTTGAACCAGGACCTCGATCGCGAGACACAGCGACCGTCGCCACCCGGGTCACTCGCCACCATGCGCCAGGATTTCACCCGGCTGACGGCGGATCTCGTTGATGCCCCGCCGCGACTCGTCCTCTACCGGGACACGCGGGTCAAGCGCTTTCTCGAGAACTACGACCTCATCCTCAGCGCCGAGGAGAGCGCGGCGCAGGGGAACAGCAGCCAGGCGATTCATTCGACCGCCTACGAGGATCACCGTCGGCACTATTACCAGGAGGCCAGGGTCGCGCGGCTGATCGGCTATCTCTATCTCCAGGAGCCCGGCCAGGCCTTTACCGATGATCAGCTGTCGACCGTGAACTGGGCGGTCTTTTAGGCGGCAAGTGGGATGGCCGGCGCATGCGACTCGTCGCGAAGGATCGTCTTGATGGTCTCGATCCAGCGCGAGTCCCCGTGGTCGGCGCGCCAGAGCCAGTACTCGCTGCCCCAGAACAGGACGGTGGTAAACCCGGCGTCCTTGAGGTTTTCGAAGATGCCGCGGATCGCTTGCGGGCTGGTGCTCTTGGGGTCGGCATAGTTGACGTCCGACGACTCCCACGGCTCGGCCTGCGCCTCGGTGATCCAGGCCTGCTTACCCTGCTTGCGCGCCAGGTCCCGGACCCGCGCCAGCCGGTCTGGCCAGTCGCCATCCGCGTGACTCATGTGAGCGCTCCCCAGGAACTGGTAGCCGATTGCGGTGTAGACGTCGAGGCCGAGTACGTCACCGTGACCGAGAACGGAGAGCGCATCGCTCTCGGCGCTGTCCGCATCGAAACCCAACCACTGGCGAAAGTCGAATCCCTGGCGGGCCGACGCCTGGTCGAAGACGAGGTTGAAGTGACTGAAGGCGTTGACGATCACGGGTCGTTGGTGTGCGTCCAACTGGCGGACGCTGGTGATCTCGTCGCGGAGGAACTCGGCGTCGATCCAGAGGCGCTGAGGTCCTGCGCGGTTGAAAGGCTCGTTCTCGACCTGCCATGCGACCAGCGCCGGGTTGTCCCGATAGCGGAGCACCGTATCCGTAACAAAGGAGAGCGCCGCTTCCCGAAACGTGCTGTCCGACGCCACATCCTGGCCCTGGTTGAGACCGTTGATCGGCATCGCCGATGCCGGGATGAAGAACTCCGGCCAGCCGAGCGCCTTCATCCCGACGGTCAGGGCAATTGGTTGATGCGACTTTTTGGCTTCGCTCATCAACCAGTCGAGCTGGTCATAGCCCTCGCGGTCAACCTGATCCCAGTAGGCGCTGAGCCGGATGACGCGGAAATGCAGCGCCTCCAGCCGCGTGAAGGCGGTCTTGTAGTCGAGGCCAAGGTAGGCGGCGCGCGCCGGACTGAAACTGATGCCGACTTGCACAGGTGCTGGGATGCCGTGCGCCTTTGCCGTCGCCGGCATGAAGAGGTGGAGCGGCGCCACGGCCAGGAACGGAACCAGCAACGCGATCGCCAGTACCTGCACCCGCCGCCGCATGGCCAGCGATCGGAGCCTGGGTAGGGTCATGGCTGAACCGGCCGGCGCGGGCCAAAGCCGTTGCTGGTGTCACGCTCGTCTACGAGATTTCTTGCGCGTGGCGGCGGATGTAAAAATCTCGCGACGGTTCACGTAGGATGGGCCGATGACCATCGCGCACGCGGAAGGCCTTGCGGCAAAGCTCCGAAGTGGCCGAATGTTGCTCGGCGGCCACCGCGGAAATGCCGATGAGTGCCCGGAAAACACCCTGGCATCTTTTCGATCCGCCATCGAGCTGGGCGTCGACGTCATCGAGCTCGACGTTCATCGCTCCGAGGATGGCGGGCTTCCAGTCATTCATGACCATCTGCTCGACCGGACCACGGAAGGCAGTGGGCTCGTTCGCGATCACACGATGGCCGAGCTCAAGCGCTTCGATGCGGGCAGCTGGAAAGATCCGCGCTTCAAGGGCGAGCGGATTCCCTCGCTCGCCGAGGTGCTGGCCCTGGCGAAGGGGCGCGTCGGCGTCGCCATCGAGATCAAGAACCTGCCGCTGCCCTACTCGGGCATCGAGGCCGCGGTGGTCGCCACGGTCAGAGAGGCGGACATGGTCCACGACGTCGTCGTGATCTCCTTCGACCACCGTTCGATCAAGCGCATCGCCGAACTCGAGCCGCAGATCCTGACCGGCGTGCTCGAGGCCGCGCGCCCGGTCGACATCCTTCGCGTGATGGACGACGCCGAGGCCGATGTCTTCTGTCCGCACTGGGCCTCGATCGAACCGGAGACTGCGCACGAGTTGCATGCCGCGGGCAAGCTGATCGGCGTATGGACGGTCGACGACGCCGTATCGCTGGCCTGGTCGAAGGCGCTGCCGGCGAACGCAATCTACACCAACAAGCCCCGCACCATCCGACCCTAGCCCGATGGGCCTGAATCAGGATTGGCCACTGTTCGGCTTGTGGGTCAACACGCCACGCCTCACCCTGAGCTATCCGACGGACGCCGACCTCGGCGCGTTGAACGCGCTCGCCAACCAGGGGATTCACGATCCGAGTGTCATGCCATTCGATACCCCCTGGACGGACGAACCACCGGAGATCCGTCCCCAGCATTCGCTCCAGTTCTACTGGGGAACGCGAGCCAACTGGAAGCCTGTGAACTGGCACCTGACGATGATGGTCAAGGAGGGCGATACGGTCGTTGGGGTGCAGGGAATGATCGCGACCGACTTCGCCGTGAAACGACAGGTGGGCACCGGGTCATGGGTGGGACAGCGTTACCAGGGCCGCGGCCTCGGCAAGGAGATGCGCGCCGCCATCCTGCACCTGGCGTTCGCCGGGCTCGGCGCGGAGCGGGCCACCAGTGGCGCCTTCGAGGACAACGCCGCATCGCTTGCGGTTTCGCGCGCCCTCGGCTACGTCGAGAACGGCGACGACATCGGTGCCCCGCGCGGCACGCCCGTGCGCCAGATCCGGCTGCTCCTCACGCGTGAGACCTGGGAGAAGAACCGGCGCCCCGACATCCAGATCCACGGCCTGGAGCCGTGCCTGCCGATGTTCGGCATCGACAGCAAAAGTGCCTGACGGCTATTTGAAGGCGCTCAGTCCGGTGATCTCCTCGCCGATGGCGAGCATGTGGATCTCGCTGGTCCCTTCGTAGGTCAGGACCGTCTCGAGGTTGTTCATGTGCCGCATCACCGGATACTCGAGGCTGATCCCGTTGGCGCCGAGGATGGTGCGCGCCTCGCGCGCGATCTGCAAGGCCTCGCGCACATTGTTCAATTTGGCCATCGAGATCTGGGTCGCCGTTGCCGTGCCCTGGTCCTTCAAGCGCCCGAGCTGCAGCGCCAGCAGCTGGCCCTTCGTGATCTCGGTCAGCATGTTGACCAATTTCTCCTGGGTCAGCTGGTAGCCGGCGATCGGCCGATCGAATTGGACGCGCGCCTTCGCATAGTCGAGCGCGCTGCGATAACAGGCGATGGCGGCGCCGAGCACGCCCCAGACGATTCCATAGCGGGCTTCGTTGAGGCACGACAGTGGCGCTTTGAGACCCTGCGCACCGGGCAGCTCGTTGCGCGCCGGGACGCGGACATCATCGAGGATCAGCTCCGACGTTACCGAGGCGCGCATCGAGAGCTTGTGATGGATCTCGCGCGCCTGGAAGCCCCTGGTGCCGGTCTCCACCAGGAAGCCGCGAATGCCTTCATCGGTCCGCGCCCACACGATGGCCAGGTGGGCGACATTACCGTTCGTAATCCAGCGCTTGGTGCCGTTGATCACCCAGTCGCCGCCGTCGCGGCGGGCTCGTGTCGCCATGCCGGCAGGGTTCGAACCAAACTCTGGCTCGGTCAAGCCGAAACACCCGATCACCTCACCCCTGGCCATGAACGGCAGCCAGCGCTGCTTCTGTTCCTCGGAGCCATAGCGATGGATCGGAAACATGCAGAGCGATCCCTGCACCGAGACGAAGCTGCGCAACCCGCTATCGCCACGCTCCAGCTCCTGGCAGGCAAGCCCATACATGACGTTGCTCAAGCCGGCCGCGCCGTATCCCTGCAGGTGCATGCCGAAGACGCCGAGGCGGGCGAGCTCGGGCACGACCTCCATGGGGAACGATCCGCGCTCGTAATGATCGGCCACGATCGGAAGGAAACGTTCGTCAACGAGGCGACTCACGGTCGACCGAACGAGTCGCTCCTCCTCAGTGAGGAGATCATCGACGCGGTAGAAATCGACTGTCTCAGACAACGCGAGCTCATTCTACGGTCGCCTCGTGGACGCCACCTATCATTGGAGGAGCGTGCATGGAAAACCCGCTCTCCCTGTGGCATTTTTATCTCCGGAACAAGCGCAAGGTGCTCCCCGTCATCGGCATCCTGGCGCTGGCGATCCTCGGCGTCGTCGTCACCGACTCCCTACTGGCATCCGCCCGTGAAACGGCCTACGCCACCTACGGCAGCTATCAGAAGCTGATCCTGGTCGCCCCGCGGGCGACGCGCGAACAGGACCTGGCCAACCCCCTCGCGGATTCGCTTACCCAGCTCCGCGACGTCCAGCTGAAGGTCGATAACCTCGACGGACCGGGGGGCCTCAATGCCTATTACGATGCGGTGATCGCCATCCCGGCGCGCGTCCGGGCGCAGCTGCCGGCGGTCCAGCAAGTCCAGGTCGACGCGGCGAATGCCCGGTACTATGCCGCGCGCCTCCGCGGTGATCTGGTCCCACTCGGCGACCTGATCGTCCGCGTGCAGCGGCTGCAGGCGGAGCAGAAGTCCTTTGAGCAACTGGTGCAGCAGCTGAGCCAGAATCCGAGCGACCCGCGCCCCCTGCTCAGTTACCTGCAGCAGCATCAGAGCTGGCTGCAGTCGGTGCTGCCCGATAGCGCCCAGCTTGGCCGCCTGCAGACCGCCGTCTCGAGTGCGTCGTCCGACGCCGCGGGCCTGCAGCAGTCCCTGCAAGCGATGGGACGGGACACGGCGAATCTCAATGCGGCCGGCCAGAGCGTGGCCAACATTCCGATCCCACCGTCGCCGAGCGCCACCATCGATCAATTCAAGGGCGCGCTCGATCGCCTGACCTCGAGCCTCGGAGCCATTCAGGCGCCGCAGCCGGGTCTTGACAAGCTGCTGGCGGATAGCGAGCGCATCCCCGGCACCGCTTTCGTCAAGCGCGACGCCTACTCGAACCTCGACATCAATCTCCTCGCCGGCAACGCCCAGTTCGATCTGTATGGGTTCGACCCGCCGGGCATGGGGCAGCTGCTCTCCCTTTACGGTGACCGCGTCGTTGCCGGGCGTTTGCCGGCGGCGAACGCCAACGAGATCGCCGTCTCGGAAGAAATCGCCCGCTCGCGTCACGTGTGGGTCGGCGGGAAGCTGGGCAACGCGCTCGACGAGTTGGACCGCCTACCCGACACCTTTACGGTGGTCGGCATCATCCAGGGGCCGACTCGCCTGGGCGTCATCCCGCTCGACTACATGACCGAGCACTATCTCTTCGAGCGGCGATACCAGGGCCTGGTCGTCGTACCGCAACCCGGGCAGGAGCAGGCCGTGCACGACCAGCTGCAGAAACTGGTCGCCGGCAGTGCCTTCCGGCTCTTCGACTGGCCCTACATCAAATCGAAGATCGACAGCCTGATCGCCAACCTCGACGCCATCAACACCTTCTTGATCCTGCTGGTGACGATCGTCCTCTCGCTCGTCGTCGGCCTGCTCAACAACCTGTTCTTCCGGCAGCGCATGAACGAATTCGGCCTGTTGGCGGCGGTCGGCTACAGCCGCTGGGGCTTGATCATGCGCGTTGCCCTGGAATCGTTCGGCGTCACGCTGGCGGCGTGGCTCATCGGCGTCGGCCTGGGGATCGCCGTGCTCAGCTGGTTCAACCTGACGTTCATCGTGCCGCACGGCCTCTTGATGAACATTTTCGACTGGAACGTGCTGGCGTTACATACGCTGCCCATCCCCCTGATGGTTTTTGCCTTCGGGATGGGCACCGTCGCCTGGCAGCTCCTGCGCCTGGATCCGATTTCCATAATCGAGCGGAGAGACTGATGCTGAGCGCACAGGATCTCGCCCTCGACTACCGGACCGGCACCAGCGTCGCTCACGCCGTCGATACCGTCTCGCTCTCGGTCGAGCAGGGCAGCTTCATCGGCTTGATCGGTCCCTCGGGTTCGGGAAAGAGCTCGCTGATGTATCTGCTGTCGGGCCTCAAGCGTCCAACGCGGGGGACGGTTGCGTTCGACGGCCAGGATTACCGCGAGATTTCCACGCCCGGCCTGATGCGCCTTCGCCGGCAGCGCTACGGCTTTGTGTTTCAGCAGCACTTCCTGATCAACTACCTGACGGCGCTCGAGAACGTCATGGTCGGTGCGGTCAAGCGCAACCACGAGGTGGTGGCCTATGCGCAGGAGCTGCTGCGTCGGGTGGGCCTGGGCGACAAATTGCGGCAGCGGCCCTACCAACTATCGATCGGCGAGCGCCAGCGGGTGGCCGTCGCGCGAGCTCTGGTGCACCGCCCGGCGATCGTGTTCGCGGACGAGCCGACCGCCTCCCTCGACCAGGCGACCGGCCGCGAGGTGATCGATCTGCTGGTCGACTACCGGCGACGTGCGGGCGGGAGCGTCGTCGTCGTGACGCACGACCCGGCGATGCTGACCGGCGCCGACCACGTCCTGCAGATGCGGGACGGGCGCCTGAGCTAACGGGGCGATTCCCTCCCCCGCTTGCGGGGGGAGGGTCAGGGTGGGGGCGTTCCGGCCAGCCCGAGGGCGGCGGCGTTGCCCGTCATGGCGTCGATGACCATCTGGATGTGTGGGTCGAGCTCGACGCTGAGCTGCTCGGCGCCGGTAAAGATCTGCTCGCGGTGGACGCCGCGGGCGAACGCCTTGTCCTTGAACTTCTTCTTGACCGACTGGACGTCGACGTCGGCCACGGCCTTGCTCGGCCGAACCAGCGCGACCGCCGCCACGAAACCGACCAACTCGTCGACAGCGTAGAGCACCTTCTGCATGGGCGTCGTCCGCGGCGCGTTGGCGTAGTCGGCGTGGGAGAGGACCCCGTACCAGATCTCCTCCGGCCAGCCGCGCCCTTTCAGGATTTCGGCACCCTTGATGGCGTGCTCACCGACCTCCGGGTAGCGCTCATAGTCGAAATCGTGAAGCAGACCGGTGATCCCCCAAACCTCGGGATCGCCGCCGTACTTGGGCGCGTAATGGCGCATGGCCGACTCCACCCCGAGCCCGTGCCTGATCAGGTGGGGGCTCTTGGTGAACTCGTTGAGGGTCGCCCAGGCCTCCGCCCGGCTACTCGGCATCGGTGGTCGAGTGTAACAGGGGCCGATAGGCACTTCGGGCTATTGACGCCGGTGCGGAGACCACCTACGCTCAGGAGCAGGAGGCTTGGTTTCCATGGCACGCCATCTCCACCATTGGCTTGAAATGGTGGAAGCGTTGTTGATCATCGGGATCCTGCTCGCCATTGCCTGGCTGACCTGGCAGGCGCTCACGCAGGCCTACTCCCCGGTTTTCAACCTCTTCAATAAGTTCTGAGCTGACGGTCCGGCTGGGCGCAGATCCCTACCTATAATCGTCGGCGGGGGTGTAGCTCAGTGGTAGAGCACCTGCCTTTTAAGCAGGGTGTCGAGAGTTCGATCCTCTCCGCCCCTATTCCAACTGGCGTGACGAAGGGGAACTCATGACGACACTCGGAAACCGGCCGAATACCGCACTCCTCGTCATCGACGTGCAAAAGGGCGTCGTCCGGGGCGCTCACGAGCGCGACGCGGTCGTCGCCAACGTGGGCAGCCTTGTGGCGAAGGCGCGGCGGGAACGCGTCCCCGTCGTCTGGGTCCAGCATTCCGACAAGGGCCTCACCAGGGGGAGCGACGACTGGCGGATCGTCCCCGAGCTGACGCCGGCCGACGCCGAGCCGCTCGTCGAGAAGAACTTTGGGGACTCCTTCGAGGCCACCACCCTCGAGACCGTGTTATCGGGCCTCGGGGTCGGGCGCCTCATTGTCGTCGGCGCTCAGACCGATGCGTGCATCCGTTCGACGCTCCACGGCGCGTTCGTCAGGGGGTACGACGCGACCCTGGTCAGCGACGCCCACACGACGGAGGACCAGACGGAATGGGGGGCGCCGCCGCCCGACCAGGTCATCGCCCACACGAATTTGTACTGGACTTACCAGACGGCGCCGGGGCGAACGGCCGGGACGGTTGAGACCAAGGACGTCGACTTTGGCGGCACATCCTGAAGCCTGTGCGACGGGTCAATTCTCCCTGCCTAATTTTGGACGGGGCCATTGACTTCCCACCAGGCGAGGAGAACGGCGGCCCGCTCCCGCAGCCGATAGGTCCACAACGCGGGACCAGGAAAATCGGGCGCCACGACACCAATCGCGTCTAATCCGAGCTTGTCGCAGGTGTAGACCGCCCGTGTCAGGTGTTCCGCCTGGCTGATGACGGTCACGCGCCTCGCGTGAAAAACATCGCGGGCGCGCTGGCAGCTGTTGAGCGTCCGCAATCCACCATCGTCCAGCTGGATGGCGCCATCCGGCACCCCCGCCGCCAGCGCATACCGTCGCATCGCGGAGGTCTCCACGGTTCCGTGCCCGCCACTCATCAGGAGTGACTGGACCTTTCCGAGCCGATAGAGCCGGATCGCGGTGTCCAGGCGGTTAACGAGTGCCGGGCTCGGATGCCCATTCGCATAGACTTCGGCACCAAGCACAAGCGCGAGCGGCGTGGACGGTGCGGCTGTTGGGCTCGCATAGATTCGCCCGCGGACGGCAGCATCGACCGACGACGTCACGAACACCGCAGCTCCGACCGTCAGGACGGCGACCCCGCCGAGGCCGTAGAGCAGGACTTTGGTCAGCCGGCGCGGACTCGGCACGTCGGTAGAACGCGAGCCAGGCTGAACCGGTTATCCGGCCTCGGCCAGGCGCTGGGCCTTTTGGTGGCTGCCTAACTGCTACCAGCAGCCGGCGGGATTGGCCGCCGCGTACGCATAGAGGTTCTCGAGGAACTGATGCGGGTTCACGGTCCCGGCGTGCGCGGTAAGCGGCGCTGACGACTCGATCACCTCGAAGTGGACGTTTGCCATGTCGCTGAAACCGGCGCCCGGGTCATCCGGGTCACCGCCGCTCTTGGCAATCAACGCACCGGCCTCCACGTGCTGCCCGTTCTGCGCGTCGAACTCACGTACGTGGCCGTACAGAAACGCGATGGCATGGCCGTTGTCGTCGCGAAGGGTATCGGAGACGACCACCACGGCATAGCCCTGGGGGCCGCCGGGGATCGTCCAGTTGGTTATCCGGTAGGCAGTACCTGATGTCACGGCATAGAGTGGAGTCCCACTGTCGAGCACGATATCGATCGCATTGTGCCCAAACAACTCCTCGAGGGTGCCCGTGGTCACGTCATGCACCGGGAGCTGCTCCCGGACTGCCACGCCGTCGTAGGCGCCATAATCCTCGATCATTCTTCCCTCGGGATCGCCAGGCCGTCCCCACGGGAGATGAAGATGAAGGGCCGATGGGTCGGTCACATTGGTTGTGAAGGCGATTGCCAGAGTCCGGCGCGGACACAGCAGGCTCGGGGACGGGGTTGGTGCCGGCAACGCCACCGGTGACGAGGCGGCAACCAGTGCGCTGCCGGCGGTCGGCACTTCCGCGCTGACGGAGCTGAATTGAAATGCCGCGCCGGCCACCGCGCCGAGCGTAAGTCCGCCTGCGAGGACCGCCAACCTGCTGATGTGCATCGTCGTCCACACAACGCCATCGACTCGCGGTTTGGTACGAAACGGCGCGACCTAAATGTTGTGCATAACTTTTCCGCAGGCCGCCCCGTTTTATGGCCTCAATCGCTGCGTCAGCAGCCCCGATTGCCTAAAGCGCAAGAAAGATGTTTGCATCGCGGGCTGGCGCTGATAGAATCGTTTTCAACGCTGCGTGGCCGCAGCGTCCTAGTTCAGAAGGGCAGGCACAACATGCAACACACTGAAGATATTGGCTGCCTTACGCAGCGCTCGCAGCTTGATCGATTGCAAGAACTCGCCGACGGCATCACGCGCGAGCGCGTGAAGACCCTCCAATCGTCGGACCTACTGGCGACGATCGTCCTCGTGATCGGCCCCAGCGGTAAGGAATCGACCTGGGACCTCGATCACCTGCCGATGGCACGTTCGGCGCAGGAGCCCGCCGTCCAGCTGCTGCTCGATCCCGATGCCGCACTGGATAACCTGGTGCCGACCCAGGCCATCATGCGCATCCTGCGCGACACAGCAGCCTCAGCGGTCGCATTGATCGCGCCGGTAAATGGATCAGCGGCCGCGCTTCAGCTCGCGGACGTCGATCACGAGCAGAGTCTCACCGCAAGGATCGATCGTAAGCCGGACCGCGAACCGAGCCTCGGTCAATGGGATTTCGGAAAGGTGGCGTGGACGGTGCGACTGCGGCACGTTCTCCGAGCCGCAAGGGGCAGCGCGGCCGAGGAACAGTCGCAGCAGGGTTCTGCCCGGCCACAGGTGGCCTCAGCGCCAGCTCGGCCCGCCGATCCAGCGGCGATCCGCCGGAACCACCGCCGCGAGATGCGCGAACAGCTGCATCGGCAGCCGGCCGCGGCCCCCTCCTGGTTGCAGTAAGGCCTACGGCCCCCACCCTGACCCTCCCCCAGAGGGGGAGGGAAACTTGATTTTGCTACCGCGCGGTGGCGCGACTGGAATCCCTTCCGCGCAGAGAGGGCACGATTCCGGCGGGTATGAGGGGAAGTCGAGCGTAAGGCAGGCATAAAAGGGAACGGCCGTCGCCACTCGGCCCGCGGTTCGATCGGCGAGCACGCCAATCCCGATGACCACACCGCCCGCCTTCGCGATGCAGGCTTGCGTCTCGACGAGCGATCCACCGGTGGTCACCACATCGTCGACCACCAGGATTTGTGTCTCGGGGCCGATCTCGAACCCACGGCGCAGCACGCGACCGCCCGAGTCGCCGCGCTCGATGTAGACCGCCTCGACGCCCAGCTGTCGCGCAACCTCGTAGGCCAGGATGATGCCGCCCGTTGTTGGGCCCGCGACCAGTTCGGGCTTCAGGGGCCGGAATCGCTCCGCAATCATGCCGGCCAGCGCGGTGGTCGCTCGGGGGTCTTCGAGAATTCGGAACTTCTCGAGGTAGTCAGCCCCATGGCGGCCGCTCGTGTAAACGAAGTGACCGCGTAAGAAGGCCCCGGCCGACTCAAAGGCGTGGCGAGCATCGCGGTCAGACATGGGTCAACACGCTCGTGGACCGGATCGGTAGCGCACGGATATCCGGCAGCCCATGTTCCGCCAGGTAGTCTGCAATGCCATTGCGGATTTCAGCCGCCGCCTGCGGCCGAACATAATTCACAGTCCCAATCTGCACGGCTGCGGCGCCCGCGAGCAGGAACTCCAGGGCATCGGTCGAGGTCATGATTCCGCCGACGCCGATCACGGGAATGTGTAGCTCCGCCGCCACCTGCCACACGGCATACAGGGCGAGCGGTTTGATCGCCGGCCCGCTGAGGCCGCCGCTCCCCCGCGAGATGATGGGGCGCCGCCGGCGGACGTCGATCGCCATGCCGATGTAGGTGTTGATCGCGGACACTGCATCTGCACCGGCATCCTCGACCGCCCTCGCCATGGCCACGATGTCCGTGACGTTGGGGGTCAGCTTGACGATCAACGGAAGCTCGGTCACGGCCCGCACCGCGCGGGTCACCTCCGCCGCCTGGACCGGGTCCACGCCGAACTGCAGACCGCTCGCTACGTTCGGGCATGAGATGTTGAGCTCGAGCCCGGCGACGCCGGTGACGCCACTGAGGCGACGCGCGACCGCCACGTACTCGTCCATCGTGTCGCCCGCCACGTTGACGATCACCGGCAGGTCCCAGGTCGCCCACCGCGGCGCATAAACGCGCACCACGTGGTCGACGCCAGGATTCTGTAGACCGATGGCATTCAACATTCCTGATGGAGTTTCCGCAATGCGGATCGGCGCGTTCCCCTCGCGGGGTCGTAAGGTTGTGCCCTTGCTCACCATCGCGCCCAGCGCGGTCCGATCGACCTGGGGTGCGTCGAAGCCATAACCGAACGTGCCGGAAGCGACCATCACCGGGCTGCGCAGCTGCAGTCCACGACCGAGGTCGACTGTCAGATCCGGGCGGTCAGCCATGAAAGCCATCCGTCATCAGGTTCCAGTCGATCTGATCGGCGCGCACGCACGGTCCGTCCTGGCAGGTGAGAAAGTATCCGCCGGCAGCCGCCGGTGCCGCGCAACCCAGGCAGGTCCCGATCCCGCAACCCATCGGGGTTTCGAGCGCGACCTGGATGGCCGAGAGTGGAATCTCATGACGTCGAGTGGCATCGATCAGCGCCATCAGCATTGGGGTCGGACCACAGGTGAGGATGTCGATGCCCTCACCCTCACCCGTAAGGGGGGTAGAGAAAAGCGTGACGACCGAGCCGTGATGGCCGGCGCTGCCGTCGTCGGTGGCGACGTGAACCTCGGCGCCGGCGAATCGAGAAGCCGGCAGCAGCTGCGCCGCGGTGCGCGCACCCTGCAAGACGGTGACCGAGCGGCCACGCGCGATCAAAGCGTCGACCACCCCGGGAAACACCGCGATGCCCAGGCCGCCGCCGACACAGATGGCCGGTCGATGCCCCTCAAGGTCGAAGCCGCGTCCGAGGGGACCGAGCAAATCCAGCTCGTCGCCCTCGTGAAGACCGGCGAGCCACGCGCTTCCCGCCCCGACCACGTTGAAGATGAACCCAATCCGCCCGCCCCTCGGATCAGACCAAGCGGCGCTGTAGGGGCGACGCAGGATCGTGTGCGGGGCGCTCACTCCCAGCTGAAAGAACTGCCCGGGAGCGACCGCGGCGGCGGCAGACCGCTGGGAAACCACGAGCTCAACCGCTCCGGCCATCGGGACTGAGCGCTCGACCACGACGCCCCAACCCTGCCGTCCCCCAGAGGGGGAGGGTGATAGCCGCTCGACCGCGATGCTCACGTGCGAACGACCTCGGCCGCGAGAGCGCCCACGTATTCGCCGAGGGTGGCGACGCTCGAGCCGTGTTCACGACGCGCCGCACGAAGTGCCTGGACCAACGCCCTGGCGGTGTCGAGCGAGGTGAGACAGGGGATGCGGCGCTCGACCGATGCGCGACGGATCTCGTAGCCGTCCCGCAGCGGAACACCGGCGCCGTTGTCGGCGATCGGCGCCGACGCGGAGACCGTGTTGACCACCAGGTGGACCTGACCCGAATGGATCACGTCGACGACGTTGGGATGACCATCCCGGAGTTTCTGTACGGTCGTCGCCGGGATCGCGGACTCGCGCAGTAGGGCTGCCGTCCCACCGGTCGCAAACAGTCGCATGCCCAGTGCATGGATCGCACGCAAGATCGGTAGTGCCTCCTCCTTGTCCGCGTCGGCGATCGAGCAGAGGGCGGCACCATCGGGTGGTAGCTCCTGCATGGTCGAGAGGAAGGCCTTGTACTGCGCCGTCGGTAAGTCTTTGGCGATACCCATCGCTTCGCCGGTCGACTTCATCTCCGGTCCGAGCACGGCGTCGACCGCGGGCAGCTTTGCCATGGAAAACACCGGGGCCTTCACCGCATACAGCTCTCGACTTGGCTGCAAGCCGCGCTCGAACCCAAATTCGGAAAGGTAACGGCCGAGAGCTACATGGGTCGCGAGGGTGACCATCGGTACGCCCGTCACCTTGCTGAGGAAGGGCACGGTCCGGCTTGCCCTGGGATTTACCTCGAGCACATAGGGGACGCCGTCCTGGATGACGAACTGGATATTGATCAGTCCCACAGCTTTTAACAATCGGGCAATGGTCGTGGTAGCTTCGGCCACGCGGTCGGTCTCGCTCGGTGTGAGCGTAATCGGAGGATAGACGGCGAACGAATCACCTGAATGGATACCGGCGCGTTCGATGTGCTCGAGGATGCCGGGGATGAGCACGGCCTGCGCGTCGCAGACGGCGTCGACGTCGAGCTCGCGACCGAGCAGGTACTTGTCGACCAGGATCGGGCCGCGAAGCCCGAGGGCAATGGCCGCCTCGACATAGCGCCGCAGGTCGTGAGGCGAGTGAACGATTTCCATACCACGGCCTCCCAGGACATAGGAAGGTCTGACCAACACCGGATAGCCAACGCGGACCGCGATGCCGAGTGCCTCCTCCACGCTGGTGGCCGAACCGCCGGGGGACTGCGGGATGCCGGCGTCCCGCAACAAAGCTTCGCAGCGCCTGCGATCTTCGGCCAGGTCGATGGTCTCGACCGTCGAGCCAAGGATCCGGACCCCACCCGCGGCGAGCGCGTCCGCCAGGTTGAGCCCGGTCTGGCCGCCGAACTGGACCATGACGCCGAGCACCGGGTCGCGTCGCAGGACGTTACGGACGCCTTCCAGGTCGAGTGGTTCGAAGTAGAGGCGGGTGGAGGCATCGAAGTCGGTGCTGACCGTCTCCGGGTTGCTATTGATGAGCACGCTGTCGTAGCCCGCCTCTCGGATGGCGGCCGAGGCGTGGACGCTGCAGTAGTCGAACTCGATACCCTGGCCGATCCGGATGGGACCGGAGCCGATCACGGCCACCGCCTGGTTGCCGCTGCGAATGATCTCGTCCTCGTCCTCGTAGGTCGCGTAGTAGTAGGGCGTGACCGCCTCGAACTCCGCGGCACAGGTGTCGACCTGTCGGAAGGTGGGCTCCATCGGCGAGGCCGGCTGGCGCCCGCCGCTGAGTTCGGCGATCCGCCCGTCGTCCAAGCCGGCTCGCTTGGCGCGACGCACGACGTCGGTGTCGGAAGTCTCACTCGCCAGCTCGCACTCGAGCGTGATCAGATACACAAGGCGGTCGACGAACCAGGGCGCGTAGCCGGTAGCAGCGATCACCTCGTCGTTGGTCGCACCGTCGCGCAGCGTCTGGAGGGCGGCCATCAAGCGACGGTCGTTCGGCTGGTGCAGCAGATCGGGACGGCCTCGCAGTTGCGAGGCGTCGGGCAGCCGCTGTTCGAGGGCCCGCAGCGCTTTGCTGAGTGCGGCCTCAAAGGTGCGCTCGATCGCCATCACCTCTCCGGTCGATTTCATCTGGGTGCCCAGCGTGCGGTCCGCCGCCGGGAACTTGTCGAACGGCCAGCGCGGAATCTTGACGACGCAATAGTCGAGCGCCGGCTCGAAGGCCGCGGTCGTTTGCCCGGTGACGGCGTTGGCGATGTCGTGCAGCCCCCGCCCGGCAGCAATCTTGGCGGCCACCCGAGCGATCGGGTATCCGGTTGCTTTGGACGCCAGCGCCGACGAACGGCTCACCCGAGGATTGACTTCGATGACGTAGTACTGGTCTGACGCCGGATCGAGCGCGAACTGGACGTTGCAACCACCCTCGATGCGCAGCGCCCGGATGATCCGAAGCGCCGCGGAGCGCAGCATCTGGTATTGGCGATCGGAGAGCGTCTGGCTGGGCGCGACCACGATGCTGTCACCGGTATGGACGCCCATCGGGTCGATGTTCTCCATGTTGCAGACGGCGATGCAGGTGTCGTTCGCGTCCCGCATCACCTCGTACTCGATCTCTTTCCAGCCGGCGAGTGAGCGCTCGACCAGCACCTGCCGGATCGGGCTGGCCGCAAGCCCCTCGCGGACCACGGCCTCGAGCTCCAGCGGGCTTCCGGCCATCCCGCCACCGGTGCCGCCGAGGGTATATGCGGGCCGCACCACCAGTGGAAACCCGATCGCTGTCGCGAAGTCCCGGGCTTCCTCGATCGCGGTCACCGTGGCGCTGTCCGGCACTGGTTCCCCGATGCGCACGAGGACCGCTTTGAAGGCTTCGCGATCCTCCGCCTCGCGGATCGAGACGAGCGGCGTCCCGAGCACGCGAACCTGGAATCGTTCGAGCACACCGGCATCGGCGAGTGCCACCGCCAGGTTGAGACCGGTCTGTCCACCGAGGGTCGGCAGCAACCCATCCGGTCGCTCGCGCTCGATGATGGCGGTGATCGCTTCGACCGTCAGCGGCTCGATGTAGACACGGTCGGCGATGCCCTCGTCGGTCATGATGGTCGCCGGGTTGGAGTTCACCAGAATGGTCCGCACGCCCTCTTCGCGCAGCGCCTTGCAGGCCTGGGTGCCGGCGTAGTCGAACTCCGCAGCCTGGCCGATCACAATCGGTCCGGAGCCGATGACCAGGACACTGTTGGGGCGGCGGACCGGCTCGCGCACCGTGATCGGCGCCGGTTGAATGCCTCGCACCAGGTCGAGGAACTCGTCGAATACCACCTGGTTGTCCTGCGGACCCGCTCCGCCTTCAGGGTGGAACTGGACCGAGCGAACCGGCAAGTGGTCGTGCACCAGCCCCTCGACCGAGCCATCGTGCAGGTTGCGATGGCTGACGCGGAAGCCGCTGTTCGAGGGTAGGCTGTCGGCGTCGACCTCGAACTCGTGATTCTGCGAGGTCATGGTCACTCGGCCCGTCCGTAGATCGAGCACCGGGTGGTTGCCACCATGGTGGCCGAATCGCAGTCGCGAGGTGCGAGCGCCGGCCGCCTGGCCAATGAGTTGATGCCCGAGGCAGATGCCCAGCACGGGTAGGCGCCGGACGAGCTGACGGGTCATCGCTACTGCGGACTGCAGCTGCGCCGGATCACCGGGACCGTTGGACAGCACGACCGCGTCGGGCCGCCGCCCGAGGATGGTGTCAGCGTCGCTGTCGTACGCAACGACCTCGACCTCGACCCCGCGCGAGCGCAGCGATCGCAGGATGTTGCGTTTGACGCCGTAGTCGACGACCACGACCTTGAGTCCCTTCCATTGGCGCAAGCCCCCGGTTAGCCCTCCCCTAGAGGGGAAGGGAGAAAGGAGCGCCGGGTCGAGCGTTTCCACGATGTCGGTGAACCCTTCGGACACCTGGCGGACGAGGTCTTGCTCCTCCAGCCGGGGTACCCGCTGGACGCGTTCGCGCATGGTGGGGAGCTCGTGAGCTGGCCCGAGGATCGCCCGCTGTGCGCCGGTTCCTCGCAGGTGGCGCGCGAGCCGCCGCGTGTCGCAGCCGGTCATGATCGGAACGCCGTAGCCGTCGAGCCAGTCGGCTAGCGACTGGTGGCTGCGCCAGTGCTGTTCAAAGGTGCTGAGTTGGCGCGTGATCAAGGCCCGAACCCAGGGGCGGCCCGATTCCTGGAAGTCCGGCGTCGCGCCGTAGTTGCCGATCAGCGGATAGGTCATGACGACCATCTGCCCCGCGTACGACGGGTCGGAGAGCACCTCCTGGTACCCGGTCATGCAGGTATTGATCACGACTTCGCCCGAGGCCTGGGTAGCCTGGCCGCCGCGGTCACCCAGCACCGTGAATCCGTCCTCGAGGACGAGGACCATCGGCTCAGCCATGTTGCATGAGGCGCTCCGTCACCACCTGGCCGCGACAGATCGTCATGATGACCCGTCCGCGAAGCCGCCGACCCTGAAAGGGCGTGTTCTGGCCACGACTCTTGAAGGAGGACGCATCGACTATCCACTCTTCGTTGGGATCGATCAGGATCCATTCGTCTTCCAGCGATTGGCCGGCGATCGTTCGGGGTCGGGATACGCAGGCGCGGTAGATGACCCGCGGATCGACGTCGAGTCCCAGGATGACCCCCAGCGCTGTCTCGAAACCATGGAAGCCGTAGGCGCCTGTCTCCTTCGCCGCCCGCTCGTGCGGCGCATGGTCGGTCGCGATCACGTCGATGACCCCGTCCACCAGGGCCTGGCGCAGGGCCTCCCGATCATCCGAGGTTCGCAATGGGGGATTGACATTGCCGTGCGGACCCATGGCCGACGCATCCTGCTCGGTCAGGGCCAGGTGGTGCGGTGTGACCTCGGCCGTAACCGCCAACCCCTGCGCCTTCGCCACCCGAATCAACTCGGTCGCGCGGTGCGTGCTCACGTGCTGGACGTGAAGGCGTGCGGCCGGCACGCCACGCAGGGCATCGAGGGCGTCCGTTACCGCGGCGGCCTCGGCGTCCGGGCCGGTCCCAAGGCGTTCGGCCTGGGCGTGGATCAGCACCGGCAAGCCAGCCTCGGCGGCCGCCTCGAGCGCACGGTCGAGTACGACAGCAGTCATCGCGTTCCGTCCGTCGTCGGAGAGCGCCAGCGCACCTGCCGCCTTGAGCGCGGCGGCGTCAGTAAGTTCCCGTCCTTCGAGGCCGACAGTCACCGCCCCCACGAAACCGATGCGGATCGGCAGGGCTTCGCTCCTGGCTACCAGGCTCTCCAGCCGCTCCTCCTGGTCTATCACCGGGTCGGTGTTGGCCATCGCTAGCACGTGGGTGAAACCACCGATGGCCGCGCTGGTGGCGCCGGAGAGCAGGGTTTCCTTCTGGGGGAAGCCGGGATCGCGCAGGTGCGCATGCAGATCCATCCACCCGGGCGACAGCACCAGCCCGGTCGCGTCGCGATCGTGGGCACCCTCGGCGTTGACGTCCACTGTTTGGGGCATCGAGAGGCCGGTCGGTCCCAGCACACGGACGTGATGCAGGCGCATCAGCCGTCCGATCGCTCGAGAATGCGGACCGAATCTTCGCCGTCGGTCTCGCTTAGATGGACCTCGACCCATTCCTGCCGTGAGGTCGGCACATTCTTGCCGATGTAGTCGGGACGGATCGGCAGCTCGCGGTGGCCGCGATCCACCAGCACCGCCAGCTGGATCTGGGTGGGACGGCCGGCCTCGATCACGGCGTCGATCGCGGCCCGCACCGTCCGTCCGTTGAAGAGGACGTCGTCGACCAAGAGGACCGGACGGCCGTCGACCGCAGCCGCCGGCAAGGCCCCACCCTGCTCTCCCCCGACAGCCGGGGAGGGTCGCTGCATGAGCGTAAAGGCTTTCGGCAGGTCGTCGCGATAGGGGCGCACGTCGAGCGCGATCACCGGTAGGCGGACGCCTTCCAGTTGTTCGAGCGTGGCCGCCAGCCGTTGCGCGAGCGGCAGGCCGCGGGTGACGATGCCCAGCAGGCTCAACTGCGCGAGATTCGGTTGGCGCTCGATGATCTCGTGGGCGATCCGACGCCAGGCACGGCGCACCCCCTCTGCGTCCAGGATCACCGCCTTGGCGGGTGGCGTCTGCAACATCAGCGCCCAATCGCCCAGTCGAGCACCGCCATCCGGATCCAGACTCCGTTGCGAGCCTGGCGGAAATAAGCGGCCCGCGGGTCGGCATCGACCAGGGGGTCGATCTCCCCCGCTCGCGGCAGGGGATGCATCAGGATGGCGCGTTCGGGCAAGCGATGCATCAGGTCGTCGGTCACGATGTAGACGCCGCGGTAGCGCTCATATTCGTGGGGCGAGGCGAAGCGCTCGGCCTGGATCCGCGTTTGGTAGAGGACGTCCAGGCTGGCGACGGCGCCATGCAAATCATCCGTCTCGTCGACCCGAGTGTCGCTCAGCTGGGCGAGCACATCGGTTCCCATGCGTAGTCCAGGGGGCGAGATCATGAGTAGCTCGCTGCCAGGAAAGCGCGAGAGCAGCAGCGCCAGCGAGCGAGCGGTGCGGCCATGGCGCAGGTCGCCGGCGAGCCCGACCCGAAGATGATCGAGTCGGCCGAGCTCCTTCCTGATGGTGTAGAGGTCGAGCAGCGCCTGGGTTGGATGGTGCCCGGCGCCGTCTCCCGCGCTGATCACCGGCACCTCGGCGGCACGCGCCGCCCGCTCGACGGCCCCGACCTCGGGGTGGCGCAGCACGATGGCGTCCGCATAGCCGCCGACGATCCGCATGGCGTCCTCCAGCGACTCACCCTTGGCCGCCGACGATGCCTGGGTGGCATTCTCGGCACTCAGCACCTGGCCGCCGAGGCGGTACATGGCGGCCTCGAAAGAGAACCGGGTTCGCGTGCTGGATTCGTAGAACAGGGTCGCCAGCAGCCGGCCACCGAGCGGCGCAGTCTCCGCATCGCCCCGCTCGAACGCGGCGGCGCCGTCGAGCAGTTGCTCGATCAGGGGAAGGTCCAGGTCGTCGGGACCGGTGAGGTGTCGAAGGGGAACCTGCGTCCGGGCGGGCGGAGCGGTCAGGGTATCGCGCATCGGATTCTCCTTTCGGCCTCGCTGGGCCGGTTTAAAGGACGACGGTCCCGGTAAGTCTACGGACCACCGGGGCCGCTGTCAAACGGTCCCGGTCCGCCAACCACCGAGACTAGCGTTTAGGAATCGATACGGTTGCGACCACCTGTTGCTGGTAGTGGTGCGGATTGTCGCCCTCGTTGTAGGTGGACACGAAGGTCGAGTAGTCGAGGGTACCGGCGAAGTCGTTGCCAAAGTAGTCACCAAGGAACGTATCCGTGGGTACGCAGGGGCAGGCGCGGTCCGGGCTGTTGAGCTGCGGATCCCAGATGTGCTCCGTGAGTCGAATGTTGTGCCCGATCGGCTTGAGGGCGGCGGTGTAGAACTGGATGCCCGAGGTGACGCAGTAGTCCGTCGCGCCGTAGGGCGGGAGCGGACCCGTGTAGTTGGGGTTTTGCCGGTCGAGCTGAAGACCCGCGGCCATCGCATCGGCCGTGCCGGCGGCGGGACACGCGAGCCGGCGGTCGTAAAAGTTGACGCTGACCGTGCCATTGGGCGCCACCGCCAGGTTTGGTTGGAACTCGTCGACATTGCTAAGACGGTTGTCGTTGACCTGGATCGGGGCAGCCCAGGTCTGGCCCAGGTCGACGGAGGTGGTGAGCAGCATATTGCCAAAGCCCGTGCTCTTCGACTCGTAGGCGACGTAGATCGGATAGTGCCCCGTGCTGGCCGGGTGGTTGCCGACCGCAAACGTCTCCTCGATGCCGTCTTCAAAGGTGGTGTTCGCGTAGCCCGCCCCGGTCAATGGCGGGACATGGACGTTGCTGGCCGCCACCGATGGCCCGATCCAGCTGACGCCGCCGTCGGTCGAGTAATCCATCAGTACATCGACGCAGCAGCCGCCCTGCCCGCTCACGTAGTTGATCACCGAGGTGTACACCACCCCGGCTGGATCGATGTGAGGCAGGAGGTAGGTGTTGTTGTTGGTGGAGCTCTGCCTGGGAAGTTCAACCGGCGGCGTCCAGTCGGTGTGGGTTCCGTCTTTCAACGCCACGGCCGTCTGCACATACGGTTTGCTGCCGTTGCCGTTGAAGTTGACGTACATCATGTAGATGCGGTTGTAATTGGGGTTGGCCGATCCGTCGGGCCGGACCGGATTGCGGTCGATCGCGATCCATTCCTTGTCCGGTTCCTGGCCAAGGCCGGCGTTGGTGGTGAAGACGTAATCGGGGTGCCCATTGTGGGTCGTGATCCAGGCGTTGGGTCCGCTTGCGCCATGCGGGCGGACGGCGACGGCGACGGCCTCGTTGGGAACCGTGCGGTTGGGCTCGTTGCCCACCTCGTATTTCTTGTGCCCGGTGCTGTCATAGAAGAACTGGTAGGGCAGGAGGGCCTGGTAATAGTTGCCGAAGGCATCGAAGGCGCCCACCGGATCGGTGTTGTCGGTGAAGCCCTCATAGCCGGGAACGTGGCCCATCGTCGGCCAGGTCTTGCCGCCATCGAAGGACTCGTAGAAGCCAAGCAGATGGTTGTAGCCTTCGGGGCTGGCGAACCATTTGGTCGATCCGATCAGGTGGTTGGGATCGAGCGGATCCACGCGGATGTCCGACTCGGAATGGTCGGTGACGAGTTTCGGTTCGGCCGCCGGATATCCAGGCTGGCTGCCGACTTGCGTCGGGTACGGACCGGCCGCGCCGGTGTCCTCGTGCGTGGTGGCGCCCGGACAGGAGACCTCGCCGGTGTAGCCGTCGTTGGGCCCATTGCTGACGGCGAACGGCACCTCCGGCCGATAGCAACTCACCTGCTGAGTGGTCACGAAGACATTGGTGACACGGTTGGCCGCCAGGCTGTCGGCATAGGCCTGGTCCGATTGCGTGCCCTGCGGCACGTTCCCGATGCCGGGGTCGACGCCGGCCGACGCCGAATTGACGAGGCTTGGGGTAAGGCCAAGGCACAGCGGAACCGCGATCCCCAGCAGCAAAGCAAACGGATGGCGCTTCCTCGTCCCCATATCCCTCCTCCACGCGGCCCGACAGTTGGTGCCTTGGAGCATATAGAACTGGTCAAGAGAGATCAAGGACCGCCACGCCTAAGGCCCCTGATATCGACAACCTTGATCGATCGCATCAAGGATATGAATTGGACAAATACCACGTCCCTTGATAGCCTGCCTATAAAGCCATGGAAGTCATCGTTTATACCCGGCCCGACTGCGAGAGCAGCCGCCGGATCAAAGAGATCCTGGCCGACCGCGGCGTCGCCTTCCAGGAGCACGTCTGCGCCGATGGAAAGCTGGATGGCAAGGACCTCCGCACCCTCGATATCGAGGTCAGGCAAGTCCCGCTGACCGTGATCGACGGCGTGCCGATCGAAGGGCTGCAGCAGGCACAGATCGAGCAAGCGATCGGCTGGATCGGCTTCTAAGCCCCTTCCCCGTCCTCCCCAAAGGGCGATCCGTCGGTGAGCCGCTAGGATCAGAGCATGTCTGATGTGGGCAAGCTGCTCATCATCGTCGGTGGCTTCGTCGTTGTCGTCGGCCTGTTCCTCGCCCTCGGACTCCGGATCCCTTACCTTGGCAAATTGCCCGGTGACATCTCAGTCGACCGCGGCAATGTCCACTTCTACTTCCCGATCGTCACCTGCTTACTGCTGAGCCTGGTGCTGACCCTGCTGTTGAACGCCTTCTTCCGCCGCTGACTAGCTCGTCCGGACTTTTCGAATTTCCTGATAGAGGTCGCGCAGCGGCTCGGTAATGGATTCAGGGATACGGATTTCCAGCGTGGCATAGAGGTCCCCGGGAACGCCATCACGCAGCGCGGGGAGTCCCTTTCCCTTCAGCCGGAAGACTTTGCCCGCCTGGCTGCCCGGCGGAACCCGGACCTGGAGCTGCGCGCCGGTGAGGGTCTCGACCTTGACCTCGTCGCCCAGCGCCGCCTGATCGTCGATCACCGCAAGCGGCGTGTAGAGATCGCGGCCCTTCGCCGCAAACCGTGGATGCGGCTGGAGGTGGACACGCAGGTATAGGTCACCGGCCTCCGCGGCGCGCTGGCCCTCGCCCTTAACCCGGATCCGTGAACCCTCTGTGACGCCGGCGGGGATCTTGACCTGGATCTGGCGACGCGTCGCGCGAACGCCGGCGCCGCCGCAGGTGGGACAGGTCACGCTCTCCATCACGGTGCGATTGCCAACCTTGCGCCGCTCGGCGACAAACCCCGAGCCGCCGCAGGTCGGACAGGTCTCGGGCACCTCGGTCTGAATCGTCCGTTCACTGCCCCGCGCGGCCTCCTCCAGGGTGATCTCGATGGGGTGTTCGATGTCCTCACCACGCTCGCGGGCGGCGGTCCGGCCGCGTGCCCCCTCGAACCCGGAGAACCCACCGGCCTCGCCGGCGAAGAAGGTGTTGAAGAAATCGCTGAAATCGCCGAAGCCCGCGGCGCCCCCCGCGGGCCGGCCACCCGCCTGCGTCTGGTACTGCCGGGCGAACTCCTGCTCGCGCTCGATGCGCTCCCAGTCGGCGCCCATCTGGTCATACTTTGTCCGCTTCTTGGGATCGCTGAGCACCTCGTAGGCCTCGTTGATCACTTTGAAGCGATCGGTCGCCTTCGGGTCCTTGTTGACATCCGGGTGGTACTGGCGAGCCAGCCGTCGATAGGCAGACTTGATTTCCTTTTCGGACGCGGTCCGCGAGACCCCCAGCGTCTGGTAGTAGTCCTTGTACTCAGGAGTGGCCATATTTGCGTTGCCCGGGTGATGCCCAGATTGCGCACGGCTCAAACTCGGCCCCAGCACGAAAGGGTAGGTGGATTTGCCGATGCGTCGCGCGAGCGCCGAGCCTACACTCGCGCGATGGCCGACTACCGCGTGGGGGTTGCGGTTTCACCGAAAGTGGAGCGCCGAGTCGTGTGGGTCGAAGCCAACCGTACTGACCTTCGGCCGAGACGCGCCGGCGGCGCCGGTGACGACCTGGTGCGGCTGGTGCTGAGCTTTCAGGCGCGCAACGAGGCGGATGCGGTCGAGCAGGCCATGGCGGTTTTGGACCAGGCCGCGCGGATGACGGCAGACGGTCTTTCGGGCAGTAGCCTGGGCGTGGTAGGCGCGCAGGCCTGGATCGCCACCGAGACGCCCCCTCCTGTCTATCGCTGACGATTTCCCTGCGCCCGGGCGCCCGGTCAGGAGCCGCTGCGGACGGCGGTGTATTCGCGACAGTGCTGGACGAACTTGTCGACCAGGAGCGGATTCTGCCCGAAGTGCAGGTGGACATAGCTGGCGAGCAGGTTGGGCGCCACAAAGCCCTCGTAGCCGATGACCTCGCCCTCCGCATTCTGCATCTGGTACGCGGGCTTCAGCCCGCCGTTGTGCCCGGTGATGCGGCTCCAGTGGAACTCGTGCCCCCGGTAGAACTGACCACGCGGTGACAGGATGTTGTCCTCGAGGGTGAGTAACTGCCGGTAACCGAAGCGATGAATTTCGCCGTCCATCTCTACGTCGACCGGGATCACGCCCGCCATCTCGTAGCTGGTTCCCGACTCGGTCCGCAGCGAACGCCCCAAGTACATCAAGCCGCCGCACTCGGCGTAGATCGGTGTGCCATTCGAGTAGGCGCGCTGGATGGACTCGGCCATCGACCGATTCTTCGCCAGCGGCTCGACGAAGATCTCGGGAAAACCGCCACCAAGGTAGAGGCCGGCGGCGTCCTGCGGTACGTGCGCGTCCTCGAGCGGGCTGAACGGCACGATCTCGGCGCCGTGCTCCTCGAGCAGCTCGAGGTTCTCCGGGTAATAGAAGTTGAAGGCATCGTCATAGGCGACCGCGAGCCGCACTCGCGGACCACCATCTGGTTTGCCGAGGAAGACTTTCTTGGGGACCAGCGGTACCAGCTCCGCCTTGTTCGCGATCCGCAGCAACAGATCGAGGTCGACATCGCGCGCGATCGTCTCCGACAGGACACCGATCATCCGACGCCATTCCTTGTTCTCCGTCACCGGCAGTAGCCCGAGTTGCCGCTGCGGGATGTCGAGCGCCGGCATCGTCCGGAGCGCGCCGAGCACCGGCAGCTTGGCGGTGTCCCAGATCGCATCTTCCACACTGCGCCGGTGCCCCTCCGAGCCGACGTTGTTGAGCAAAACACCGGCGATCTTCGGTGACTCGGAATAGTTCTTGAAGCCGAGGGCGACGGCGGCGGCGCTCTCCCCCATGCTGCCGACATCGATGACGAGCACCACCGGGGCCTTGATGATGCGAGCCACATCAGCCGTGCTGCCATCGGTCGT
>DASWBA010000126.1:0-23341 GCA_036390825.1 Candidatus Dormiibacterota bacterium | reverse complement strand
TCTGCTCGCCTTCCGCGTCGGGCATCCCTGGCGGATGAGCCTTCGGCATCGACTCCGCGTCACCCAGGTCGTCCCCGAGGCGCCGGGAGTCGTGTCGCTCTATGTGACCGGACGCGATCTCGACCAACTGCAGGCGCGCGCCGGTCAGTATTTCCGCTGGCGTTTCCTGACCCGCGACGGATGGTGGCGGACTCACCCGTTCTCGCTCTCGGCGCCGCTCAACAACCGGTTCCTTCGTCTCACCATCAAGGGCGTCGGCGACGACAGCCGCGGACTTCAGGGCCTCCATCCTGGGACTCGGGTGGCGGTCGAGGGACCCTACGGGCTCTTCACCACCCAAAAACAACGTCGCTCGAAGGTGCTCCTGATTGCGGGCGGCATCGGGATCACGCCCCTGCGGGCGTTGATCGAGGAGATCCCGGCGAAGAAGGACGCCATCACCCTCATCTATCGGGCCCGCTCCTGGGAGGATGTCGTCTTTCGCGACGAGCTGGAGAAACTGATCCGTGACCGTCGCGGGATCATTCACTACCTGATCGGGCAGCGGGGCACGCCGGCGATGCCACACGATCCACTGTCCGCCCAGACGATTCGCCGGCTGGTCCCGGACGTCGAGTCGCGCGACGTCTTCGTCTGCGGGCCGGCCTCGATGATGGAGCGAATGCAAGCAGTCCTCACCGCGATTGGCGTTCCGGCGCAGCAAATCCACTTCGAGCGCTTTGCGCTGTTGTGAGACAGATCATGCCAACCCGCGCCGCCGTCGCCATCGTTGCAACCGTGATCGCCGTCGTCCTGCTCTTCAGTTTCAAGACGCCGGCGCAGGCCCGACCGCGGACGCCGGCCGCCGACGTGTCCCAGGCAACCCCGACCCCGAGCGCATCGGCGTCGCCCAGCGACTCCAGCGCACCCACACCAACGCCCACCGATCCCGGACCGACGTACAAGGACGGGCAGTACACCGGGCAGGACTTCCAAAACCAGTTCGGTGATACCCAGGTGAAGGTCACAATCTCGGGCGGACGGATCACCGACGTGCAGGCGCTGCAGCTCCCCTACGACCGGCAGCGCTCGGCCGAGATCAGCCAGTACGCGGCGCCCCAGCTCCACGACGAGGTGTTGCAGGCGCAGAGCGCGCAGATCGACAGCCTCTCGGGAGCAACCTATACCAGCGACGCCTACGCCCAATCGGTGCAGTCCGCCCTGGACCAGGCCCATGGTTGAGACCCTGACGCGCCGCATCCAGGTCGAGCACATCATGGGAACCGCCATCTCGATCGACGTACGCGACGCCGCGGTCGACGCCCGGTTGGTTGAGACGGCATTTGACTGGCTGCGCGAGGTCGATGCCCGATTCAGCACCTACCAGCCGGAGAGTGAGATCAGCCGGCTTGGCCGCGGCGAGGTGACGGTCGAGGAATGTCATGCCGACGTTGCCGACGTGCTCTCACTCTGCGAAGCGTTGCGCGAGGAGAGCGAGGGCGTGTTCAATGCCTGGCGTTGCCGGCCAGACGGCCGTCTCGATCCGTCGGGCGTGGTCAAAGGGTGGGCGGTCGAACGCGCCGCAGGGATCCTGGAGCGCGGTGGGGCCCGAAACTTCTGCGTCAACGCCGGCGGAGACGTGGTCTGTCGGGGTGAGCCCGAACCGGGTCGAGCGTGGCGCATCGGGATCCGGCACCCGCGTGAGGCCGGCGCGGTGGCTGCGGTTGTCCACGGACACGATCTCGCGGTCGCCACCAGTGGTACCTATGAGCGGGGCGACCATATCGTCGACGCCCGAAGCGGGATGCCAACCCGCACGCTGCTCAGCCTGACAGTCGCCGGCCCCAGCCTTACGATGGCCGACGCCTACGCAACGGCGGGTTTCGCGATGGGAAACGCTGGAGTGGAATGGGTCGCCGCCCGTCCCGGCTATGCCCCGTTCGCGGTGACCGCGTCCGAGCGGGTGCAATACAGCGACGCCTTCGCGGACTTGCTGGTCGGCAACCCGAGCGCGTCAACGCCACCCGGGCGCTAACGCCACCAGGGCGTCCGGGCCGCTTCGACCGCGCCCGCCACCGGCCGCTGCAGGTCGTCCTCCTGGCGGGCGACGTTCTCCACCCATTCCCCGGCGATCACCACGGCCATCGCACCGCGACCCGCCCGATCGTCATTCCGCCAGCGGCGAAGGCAGTCGAGCGCCGTCGACCGCCGTAAAGCGGCCCGGTCCGGGATCGCGAAGCGTCCGGAGCGGGTTGGCGGCATATCGGCGGGCCGTAGTTTGAGCTGGCGCCGTCACGCGACTCCTCGCCATCGTCTATTCGTACACCACTCGGCTTGGCCGCCGCACTCACTCGAAAGTACGGGCTCAGCGGTGGCCGCTCAGGGGAACCTTGAGCCGCCGCAAACCGCTACAGTCAAAAGATGACCGGCCTGTGGGCTGTCCTCATCACGACCTTCCTGGCTTCGGCAGTGGAAGCGATCGAGATGGTCACGATCGTGGTTGGCGTCGGGGCGACCCGCGGTTGGCGCTCGACCCTGATCGGCGCCGCGTCCGGGTTTGGCGTGCTGGCGGTGGTCGTTGTTGTCCTGGGGGCCGCCCTCAGCCAGGTGCCGATCGGGCCGCTGCGTTTGATCGTCGGCGCGCTCTTGCTGACCTTCGGCCTGCAGTGGTTTCGCAAGGGCATCATGCGCGTCGCGGCGCGGGGCTTGGCCGGCATCGGTGGCCAGGACCCGCACGAAGCCGCCGAGTGGACGGGGCCGGGCATGGACTGGACCGCCTGGTTCCTGGCCTTCAAAGGCGTGGTGCTGGAGGGCCTCGAAGTCGCCTTCATCGTGGTCAGCTTCGGCGCCGGCGCGAACCAACTCGGCATTGCGGTGATCGGCGGCGTCGGGGCGATCATCGTCGTCGGTGGCATCGGGCTCGCCCTCCACCAGACGGTTCGACGGATCCCACGGAGCCTGCTCCAGCTGATCGTCGGGGTTCTGCTCAGCACCTTCGGCACCTTCTGGGCAATCGAAGGTCTCGGGATCGACTGGCCCGGTGGTGACGCCGCGATTCCCGTGTTGCTGCTTCTCTACGTGGCGACCGCCTTGACCTATATCACGCTCGAGCGGAACCGGGCCCTCGGCCTGCGTCCGGCGGTCTAGCCGATGCCTCCGCCGTTTTCGTGGATCGTGGCGGTCGCGAAGTTCCTGTACGACTTCATCGTTGGCGATGACTGGACGGTGGCGGCCGCGGTCTTCATCGGACTGATCCTGTCTGCAATCCTGAACGTCAATCACATCGCCGCGTGGTGGCTGATCCCCGTCATCGTCATCGTGATGCTGGGCATCAGCCTGCGACGAGCCAGCAACCGGTTTCGGTGAGCGTCATCGCCGTCGTCGGGCTGGCGACGATGGGCATGAACCTTGCCCGCAATCTGGCACGAAATGGCTTTGCTGTCTCGATCTACAACCGAACGACGTCGCGCGTCGATGACTTCATGAAGCAGTACGGCGCGGAGGGCGCGTTCACGCCGGCGCATACGCCGCAGGAGCTGGTGGCGCAATTGGACAAGCCTCGCCGCATCCTGATGATGGTGAAGGCCGGGGCGCCGGTCGACGAGACCATCGAGCACCTCGCCCCACACCTGGATGCCGGCGACATTCTGATCGACGGCGGCAACTCCTACTTCCTCGACACCGTGCAGCGGGGCAGCGCGCTCGAGGCCCAGGGTTTGCGGTTCATCGGAACCGGCGTGTCCGGCGGCGAGGAAGGCGCGTTAAACGGGCCCAGCATCATGCCAGGCGGCGCGCGCGACGCTTATACGCAAGTCGAGGCGATGCTGACCAAAATCAGCGCCCACGTCGACGGCGAGCCGTGCTGCACCTATATCGGCCCTGGCGGGGCCGGCCACTACGTCAAGATGGTCCACAACGGCATCGAGTACGCGGACATTCAGCTGATCGCCGAGGCGTACGACCTGCTGAGTCACGCGCTCAACCTCGGTGCGGACGAGCTCTCTCGGATCTTCGCCGAGTGGAACAAGGGCGAGCTCGAGTCCTACCTGATCCAGATCACATCCGAGGTCCTGGGCAAGCGCGATCGCGCGACAGGCCGGCCGCTTGTCGACGTCATCCTCGACGAGGCCGCGCAAAAGGGGACCGGGAAATGGGCCTCGCAATCCGCGCTCGACCTCGGGATCCCGGTGACCGCCATCACCGAGGCCGTCTTTGCGCGGTTCCTGTCGGCGCTCAAGGCGGACCGCCAGCTCGCCTCGCGGACGCTTGCCGGCCCCAACGGCGCGATGCGCGCAGCCTCGCCGCCATCGTTGGTCGACGATGTGCGCAGCGCGCTCTACGCCTCGAAGATGGTGGCCTACGCCCAGGGTTTCGAACAGATGCAGGCGGCATCCAACGAGTACTCGTGGGACCTGGAGCTGGGGTCGATCGCCCGGATCTGGCGCGGCGGGTGCATCATCCGGGCCCGTTTCCTCAATCGGATCACCGACGCCTACGCGGCCGAGCCCGGCCTGAAGAATCTGTTGCTGGCCCCCTACTTCCGCGACGCGATGGCATCGGCGCAGATTGCGTGGCGCCGCGTCGTTGGGGTCGCGGTCGATCGTGGCATCCCCGTGCCAGCCTTCAGCTCCTCGCTCGCCTACTACGACGCCTATCGTCGCGAACGGCTTCCCGCGAACCTGGTGCAGGGCTTACGCGACTATTTCGGGGCTCACAGCTACAAGCGCATCGACCGCGCGGGGTCGTTCCACACGCGCTGGGCCCAGGACGGGGAGGAAGTGCCCGTCCGCTGAATGATTCCGGGACTTGTCGAGATCTCACCCAAGCCCTAGCCCTGGCGTCAGGAGCGAGATAATCGCGGTGCCATGCGGCGCGTACTGATAGCGTCCTGCTTGCTGATCCTCGTGCCCGTCGCCGGCGTGGTCGCCGTTCGGGTACCCACTGCCGACGCCGGCACGAGCGGGGTGTGGTCGGCCGCAGCTAACCTAATTACTGGCCGCGAGGAGCACACGGCAACGCTGCTGCAAAACGGTACAGTCCTCGTCGCCGGTGGGACGGACGGAAGGGGCACGGCACTCGCGAAGGCCGAGCTCTATGACCCCAAGACCAACCGTTGGGTGTCGGCGGGAACCATGACGACCACCCGGCTTGACCACACCGCCACTCTGCTGCGGAATGGCAAAGTGCTCGTGGTGGGTGGGTTGGACACATCGATCCCCTCAAACACGCTGGCAAGCTCGGAATTCTATGACCCAAACACGAATCGTTGGTCGCCAGCCGCATCAATGAGGGCAAGCCGTGCGCGTCAGTCTGCCACGGCATTGCTGGACGGAAGGGTTCTCGTGGTTGGAGGTCAAACTTTCACGGTGCGCGACGCGGGCTTGTTTACCAACCAGTTGCTTGGCGCGGAGGTTTATGACCCTGTCACGAATGCCTGGTCGTCCACGGCACCAATGCTCCAGAACCGCGTCGGCCAGTCGGCTACCCTTCTCCAGGATGGCCGGGTCCTTGTCGCGGGTGGCGGGGACGGACAGACCAGCAGTTCCTCGGCAGAGATCTACGACCCGAAACAGGATCGCTGGTCTGCCGCTGCTCCAATGACGACCGACCGCCAAGGACACACAGCAACTCTGCTTCGAAGCGGGGACGTGCTCGTCACGGGTGGCGTGAACCGGCAAGCCCAATCCCCGGTAACCATCGCCCCGTTTTCGAGCGCGGAGGTCTACGATCCACGCATCAATCGATGGTCGGCCGTTGCCAGAATGGCTGAGGCTAGGGACGAATACACGGCGACGTTATTGGGTGATGGAAGAGTACTCATCGTGGGCGGTACCGGCCAATCGCGGGCTGAGGTCTATGATCCGAATCGCAACGTCTGGTCGACCACCGGCGGAACGATGAACCGTTATTTGCACACAGCGATGCGGTTGCCCGACGGAAGGGTTTTGGTCGCCGGCGGATACGGGGTCGAGTCCCTCGACAGCGCCCTGCTGTATGACCCGAGCGCCACAGCCCCAGTGCGACGAGCGCCTGCTAACGCATTGGTGGTCGGTGGACTTCTACTCGCCGGGTTCGTCCTACTCGCGGCCGTCGCTCTATTGATCCCGGACGTCCGCCGGCGCCTGCGGAGGCTGCGCTCACCTGGTGGGTCTGAGGAGTGGATCAATTAATTGTTCGATTGGTGTCCACGACGGGCTACCAGTAACTTCTTGCCGTCCGCGGGCGATCGCGAGCAAGTCCGCCTGAACCGTTTGGTGCTGGTCACCGCAAGCTAGATTCGACCTGCATGGGTCCGGTGGCCCAAGCGAAACAATTCGGGGATCTTGTTGGCAGATCCGGGGGCTGGCTATTTGCAGAGCGGTACGGGGGACCGAAGAGAAGCACGCCGCCGACGGTTGGTCCTCCGCGTGCTCGCCTATTGCTTCGTTAATAGAATGTTCGGAGAAACTGTCGATGGAGCGCACAAAGAGGGCTAAGTCATGAACATGACGCTTGAAGTGATTCCTGTGCCAGTAAGCGACACGGATCGAGCGATAGACTTTTACAAAAGGGTGGGGTTCAAAGTCGACATGGATCAGCGCATGAGCGATGACGTGCGTTTCGTCCAACTCACGCCGCCCGGATCGAGCTGCTCTATCCATCTTGGCGAGGGCATGTCAACCCTGAAGCCGGGCACCCTCAAAGGATTGATCTTGGTGGTGGAAAGCGCTGACGCAGCTAAAGCCGAGCTGGACGAGCGTGGCGTTGAAACCAGCGATGTCGAATCCCAGCCCTGGGGTAAGCATGTATATTTCCGCGATCCTGATGGCAACTCCTGGACGCTGCAGGAGTCGTACGCCAGGAACAAGAGCCGCCCCTCCTAATTAGTCCCTGAGCTGGCCGATTCACAAATCACGCGGCTGATGGGTCATCTTCATCGAGCACAAGAGGACCAAGCCGACGCGCAAATCGTGGGATTCCCGGACCGCGCTGCGCTTGCACGAGGCGCTTGATTGCCCTATGGACCAGCTCGTCCTCCGTCGTGTCCCCTTTGCGTGCCATTTGGGCAAGCTCCAACATCAGGCTCCCACTAAGCGTGATCGTCATGTTGGCCCTGGGCAAAGTACGGTGGTCCATCTCACGTCCGTCCCTGATTGCCACGAGCCCGGGGCTCGCCTCTCCGCTCGACCATGTACCGAAAGTACCTGGCGATCCCGCGGGCCTCGTCATAGTTGGCTCGCCACTCTGCGTACCGCCATTCGTTAAGGCATTCGGGCGGCGGAGACCCGAACCAATTCGACCAGATTTCTGGTCGGCCTTCAGTGCTCATGCTCGGCCTCCTCTCTACATTTTGGTAGGGTCTTTGACCAACCACCATAGAGCTTACGCTGGTGCGTCATAACCTGTCAAGTGCTTTTGATGGTGTGCTAACATGTCGGTTGTGGGTGACTTGGCAATCAAACGGCCTCCCGCTCCGCCTCCACTTGATCTGGTGGAGGCCTTTATCAATACGCTTGACCTGGAAACGGGATCCGACGACCTCGCCACAACAAGCGCCCTGCGTGGATGGCTACTGGATCGTCACCTGATTAAGAAAGCCGACGCGGTGAGCGATCGGGACCGCGAGCAGGCGATCAGCCTACGTGAGGCGCTGAGACGGGCGGCGCTGGCCAACAATAGCAAAGCTGTTGACAGGCGGACGATACGAGAGCTGAATCAGCTGGCCAGTGATGCGCGGATGGTAGTTGCCTTCGGAGACGACGGCGTGGCGCGCCTGGATCCGTCCGTCAAGGGCGTTCAGGCCGGGCTGGCGCGGATACTCTCCGCCGTTTTCGTGGCGATGCTGACCGGCGGCTGGACACGGCTCAAAAGCTGCGCCAACGATGGCTGTCACTGGGCCTTTTACGACGCGTCGAAAAACCGGTCGGGCCGGTGGTGCGAGATGGCCGACTGCGGGAACGAAGCTAAGGGGCGAACCTACCGCGCGCGCCGCCGCTCTGAAGTTGGCTCGAGGTCCGGCTCCGGGTGACGTTAGTAACCAGTCGCTCCATCAATGCGCTCGCGGAGAAGATCCGCGTGCCCGTTGTGTCGCGAGTACTCCTCGATCATGTGGACCATGATCCAGCGGAGTGAGACAGCTCTGCCAGTACGGTGGCGCCCTAAATCGGTCAGCTGGTGCCGGGCGATGATCTGGCTCGCCCGATCGCATTCCGAGCGCCAGGCCGCGAAGGTCTCATCGACATCGGCCCCGTCGATGTCATTGAAGTCAGCGTCCGGGTCTGCTTCGGTCGCGTAACGGTCGGCAACATCCTCGAGTGCCAGCGTGCGGCGGAACCAGCCCCGTTCCACGTCCGTCAAATGGCGAACGAGTCCGACCAGGGAAAGCGTCGAGGGAGCCGCTGAGCGCATTCGCAACTGCTCTGCCGTGAGACCAGCGCACTTGCGTGCCAGGGTCGAGCGCTGCCATTCGAGGAAGGCAACCAGTGTCGCCCGCTCATCGGCCGTGCGCGGAATCTCATCGTATTGCACCTGCACGGCGTTAGCGTTCTTCTCGAGCCGAGGCACCGGGACTGGGCGACCGGACTATGTCGTGGACTTGTCGCCCCCGGTGTCCGTGGCCGACCGGTCGTGCTCCCCGATGACTAGCGGCCCGAGTCTCCGGGCGAATCGTGGAGTTCCGGGGCCGCGGTAAGATTGGAGGAGGCGGTCGATCGCTTCGCGCACGACATCGTTCTCACTCACCCCGGATTCGCGTGCCAGCTTGCCGAGTTCGAGCATCTGGTCATCATCTAGCGAGATCGTGAGCTTCGCCACCGCTCAATTATGATCCCGGCGACGAAACGGGCTAGCTGGCGGCGCGGAGCTCGGTAAGGAGCGGCGAGCCGATCAGGGCATCGGCCGTGGCGCTGTTGGTTGCCAGCGGCACGTTGCAGACGTTACAGATTCGAAGCAGGGTCTGGATGTCGGGCTCGTGCGGATGCCGGTATAGCGGATCGACCATAAAGATGACGCCGTCGATCTCGCCCTCGACGACGCGGCTCGCGATCTGGACGTCGCCGCCGAGCGGCCCGGATTCCACAAACTCGACCTCGAGCCCAACCTTGTCTTTGAGCAGCTTGCCGGTTGAACTCGTGGCAACCAGCTGGAACTCCGCAAGCCGGTCGCGATTGAAGGTGGCAAAGGCAACCAGGTCGGCTTTCTTGCCGTCGTGCGCGATGATTGCAAGTCGGGGGATGCGTGACATGGGGGTGCAGTCTACAGGTCGCAGATTAAACGCAGGTTAAACGCATTCAAGGTGTGAGCCGTCGCCTGCGTGCCACACTAGCTTTATGCAAGAACAGCCGCCGGCGCTTTTGTTCGATCTCGATGGGACGCTGGTCGATAGCGTCTACCAGCACGTGCTCGCCTGGCACGAAGTGCTTGGGAATGCAGGGATGGAGCTGTCGGTCTGGCGGATCCACCGGCGCATCGGGATGAGTGGCGGCCTCTTCGTCAACGCGCTGCTGCGCGAGACCGGCAAACGGCTCACAGCCGATGAGGCGAAACGGCTTCTGGCCCAACACGCCGACGCATTCGTCCGGCGATTGGGCGAGGTCCGCCCCCTTCCCGGGGCGCATGACCTGCTGGCGCGACTGACAAAGCAGCGGGTGCCCTGGGCGATCGCCACCAGCGGCAGCGTGAAGACCGCGGGTCCCTCGATCAAACTGCTGGGTGTCGAGCCGAAGGTCGTGATTACCAGGGACGACGTGGCCCATGCCAAGCCCGACCCGGATCTCTTCCTGGCGGCCGCAGCCAAGCTGGGCGTCGACATCACCAACTCGATCGTCTTCGGTGATAGCGTCTGGGATCTGCTGGCGGCGCGGCGGGCACGGGCGCTCGGTGTCGGGTTGCTTTCGGGTGGCTACGGCCGCGAAGAGCTGCAGCAGGCCGGCGCCTACCGGGTCTACGAGGACCCGCGTGACCTGTTGTTGCACCTCGACGAGGTCGGCGTGCGAGAACCAGCGGGCTGAGCCGGGCACCGTCGGCGGCGACGTCGGAGCGGGGCGTCCCGCGACTCCTGTACTTCGGCCCCTTCGCGACCATGGCCGATCGCTTCGCGGTGGCACCCCTCCTCATCCCGATGGCGCTAACCTTCCATGTTTCGGTGGCAGCCGTCACCGGTGTCGCGAGCCTCTACTACCTCGCATATGGTCTGCTCCCGCCGGCGTATGGGGTGCTGGCGGACCGTTTCGGACGGGTGCGTGTCATCAGGGCGGCGCTGCTGGGAACCGCCGTCGCCGACGTACTCTCGGCGCTGTCGCCGAATCTCACCGCGTTGCTGGTGGCTCGCTTCATCACCGGCGGCCTTGCATGCGGCGTTATGCCGACGACGCTGGTCTATCTTGCGGACCGATTCCCATTCACCCTGCGCCAGCAGGCGATCACCAACGTGCTGGTCTTCGTTGCACTCGGCACTGCGGCCGGCACGCTCGGCGCCGGTCTGATCGCGCACGTGCTGACCTGGCGTTTGTTCTTCTTGATCCCAGGAGCGATCGCGCTCGGCGTCGCGATCGCGCTTCGACGAACCCCGGAGTCGCTGGTCACGCGCTCCTCCCAGAATCCGCTGCAGCAGGTCGCCAGCGTGCTGCGGCACGGATGGGCGGTCTTCTTGCTCGCCGTGGCGGTGCTCGTCGGCGCCGTGATGTTCGGCTTCGTCACCTACCTGGCGCCCGCGCTCGAGGCGACCGGACAGAGCCCGGCCATTGCTGGCATCGTGGTCGCCAGTTACGGCCTCTCAGTCCTGTTCTGCACCCGCGCCTTCCGCTACGTGGCGCGGCGGACGCCGGCGGCGCTGATCCTCGCCGGAGGCGCCGCCCTCTTGTTGATCGGCTATCTGATCGCGGCGGCGGCCCAGACCGTTCCCAGCATCCTTTTAGCCAGCGTTCTCGCCGGCGGCGCATACGCGTTCATGCAGTCGACCTTTCAGACCTGGGCCACCGACGTCGTGCCCGAGGCTCGCGCCACCGCCACCTCATTGTTTGCAACCGCGATCTTCGGTGGGGCCGCCCTGGCGACGTCAGGGGTAGCTGGACTGGCGGGTGCCCACCAGTACTCGAGCCTGTTTACGATCGCCGCCATCGTCACGCTCCCGGTCTTGATCATCGGCAGCCTGGCGCGTTGGCGCTATCCCGGATCGGACGCGATAGACGTTTCAAAGCCGAGTGGGCCGATTGGCTAGCCATAGGACCGGTTGCGGTAGGTTCTTGACCGAATGTTGACCTTCTTCGCAAGCAACCTTGACAGCTTGCTCGCCACCTACGGGTACCTCGCCGTCTTCGTCTTCGTCGGCGTCGAGAGCCTCGGCGTCCCGGTGCCGGGGGAGACGATGCTGGTCACCGCCGCCATCTATGCAGGGACGACCGGCCGGCTCTCGATCTTCTGGGTGATCGTCGCCTCATCGGCCGGTGCGATCGTCGGCGACAACATTGGCTACGTAATCGGCCGCACGGGTGGGTACCGCCTGCTGAAACGGTACGGCCGCTACATCCGTCTCGATGAGAACCGGCTGCGCCTCGGTCAGTACCTGTTCGACAAGCACGGTTCGAAGGTGGTGTTCTTTGGTCGATTCGTCTCGGTGCTGCGCATCTTCGCCGCCTTTCTCGCGGGCGTCAACCGCATGCATTGGCGCCGGTTCCTGATCTTCAATGCAGCGGGCGGCATCGCCTGGTCGACGATCTACGGCATCGCCGCCTTTCTCCTCGGGAAGCAACTCCTGCAACTCTCCGGTCGGGTGGATCTCGTGCTCGCGATCCTCGGCGTCGCGGTGATCATTGCCGTGATCGTCTTTCTACGCCGCAACGAGGCACGCTTACAGCGCCAAGCCGACCGGGCGAGGCCGGGACCGCTCCGGGCGCCGCACTAACTCGTCCGGCGTCGCTCGGTCTGGAAGACCTTGGCGAGCAAGTGCAAGAGTTGTTTCTGCTCGACCGGAGTCAGCCGGTCGAGGAAGTCGGGCGGCTGGGCTAGCAACGCCTCAAGAGTCGTGCGCACCCGCTCGCCTTCGGGTGTCAAAGCCAGCAGCCGGAAGCGGCGATCTGAAGCGTCGGCGCGACGCTCGATCAGGCCGCGGGCCTCGAGCGAATCGGCCAGCGCGTTGATGTTGGAAGGATCGTAGTGGAGCCGCCGGGCGAGTTCGCGCTGTGACTGCGGTTGGGCCAGCTCCCGGACCAGCTTGCCCTGGGAGAGGGATAGGCTGCACTCGGCCACGCGGGCCGTAAAGTCATCGCGCAGGCTGGCAAACGCGTCGTCCCGAAGGAGCTTCCAGAGCGCCTCGGCCGATTTGCCTTCGACTTTAGTTGCCACGTATGGAATATACCCGGGACATCATTGGTTTATTCATGTGAATCGTTCAATGATCTCGACAAGCATTGGAGGCAGAGACATGGCGTTTGTTCCTTACTGGATCGATCCCGCAACAGCCAGGCAAACCATCGAGTCCGGCCAGGCTATCGTCCTGGACGTGACCTCCCCGTTCATCGAGAACGCGGTAAGGGGGAGGATTCCAGGAGCGCTCCGGGTGTCGCCGCGAGCGATCCTCGATCGAAATCGGCACGCCGCCGACCTCGTGAGCGACCTGCCCGACCTTTCCCACGACAAGACCATCATTGCGTACTGCACCTGTGCCGACGAAGAGGCCAGCACGCGACTGACCCGGGCGCTACGAAACCAGGGCTATGACGCCTGGCTACTGGAGGGCGGTCTACCCGCCTGGCGGGCGGCTGGCTACCCGATGGAGCTGAATCAGGCGGTCGCCGCATAAGCGGCTGGCCCTACCCGCCGGGGTCGGAGGCATCGTCGACCTGCTGGGCGATCCCGATCAGATTGCCCTCGCTGTCCTTGAACCAGGCTGCCCTCGAGTAGCCCAGGTCGGCGATGCCGCCCGTGGTCTTGATCCCCGGCGTGTCGTACTTCTCGAATTCCAAGCCGCGAGCTCGCAGTTCCTTGACAACCGCGACAAGGTCATCGACCATCATGGCCATTTGCGTGTGCGCGCCGGAGGCCTTGCCGCCACTGCGAAAAAGCCGGAAACGCGTTCCGTCGGCGAGGCGATAGCGAAGACCGATGCGTTCCTCGCTGGCAGGGGTCAAGCCGAGCTTTTCGGCGTAGAAGGTCCTCGCGCGCTGCAGGTCTTGGGCCGGAATCGTCGATTCGACCAGCGCGCGCTCCAGGATGCCCATCCAAAGGCCATGATACGGCGGCCCCAGCGCCATAATCAGAGGATGCCGCGCGCGGTCTGGTCGGGAACGATCAGCTTCGGCCTGGTGAGCATCCCGGTGCGCCTCTACCCGGCGACCCGGCGGAAGGACGTGCGCTTCCACGAGATCGACCGGTCGAGTGGACAGCGTATTCGACACCAGCGAGTGGTTGAAGCGGCCCCCACGCAGGCGCCGTCAAGAGGGGGAGGGGATTTCGTGACGGCATCGGCCCGAGGCCTTGAGAGCTATGTCCCGCGTGAAGCGGACGGTTCCTTCGAGGTAACGAAGCGACCGGTGGCGGCGCCCGACGTCGTAAAGGGATTCGAAGTCGCGAAAGATCGATACGTCACGGTCGCCCGCGAAGAGCTGGAACAACTCGCCCCTGAACGGAGCCGGACGATCGATGTCGAGCAGTTCGTCGACGCCTCCGCCATCGACCCGATCTATTACGAGACCAGTTATTACGCTGTGCCCGACCGCGGTTACGAGCGTGCCTACGGCTTGCTGGTCGACGCCATGCGGGATACGCGCAAGGTGGCGGTTGCCTGGTTCGTCTTGCGCCGCAAGCGATACCTGGCCGCGTTGCGACCCCAGGGTCGGCTCATGGTCCTGACCACGATGTTCCACGCCGACGAAATCCTGCCAACCGCTGAACTCGAACCTGCCAAGCCGGCAGACCTGAAGAAGAACGAACGCGAAATGGCGGCCCTGTTGATCAATACCCTGTCTGGGCCGTTCGAGCCCGAGCGTTATCCCGACGATTATCGGCTGCGCCTGAGGGCGCTCATCGAGGGTCGGGCCGCCTCCGCACGGCCGGCCACGGCAGAGGTCACCAGCGGCGGCGGCGTCAACGACCTGATGGCGGCGCTGCGGGCGAGCGTCGAGCAAGCGCGGCTAGCGTCCAAGAGCCGCGGCAAGCCAGCAGCGCGACGCAAGCGAAAGAGCGCCTGACCTCGAGCGTATCGCCTCAGCGAGGACGGCGTGCGCTCGGCTCTGCGCTGTAGGAGATCCAGGGCCCGCGACGGCCGCCGTGGCGGTCGTAGAAGCGCTGGGCATCGCGGTTGTCCTCGGCCGTCACCCAGTCGAGGCGCGCGTAACCGTGCGCCGTAGCGTAGGCCAGGCAGGCGTCGAAGAGCTCGGCGCCCACCCCGTGATTGCGAAGCGATGGGTCCACAAAGAGATCGTTCATGACCAGGATGCGATCGGCAACCAGGGTGTCGATGCACGGATAGAGGCTGGCGAAGCCTTGAAGCCGCCCGTCCGCGTCGGCCACCAGCTGCACCCCGCGATCGGGATGCTGCTCGAGCAAATCGAGCAAGGCTTCGACTCTCTGCCGTTGAAAGGGGGTGCGGTAGAAGGCGAAATAGCCCGCGATCAAGTCGAGGAGCTGCGGTCGGTCTTTAGGTTCGGCCGGACGGACGACCATCGCGCCAGCCTAGCATCAGAGAGATGACCTCCAAAAATATCTCAGTGGGCCACGCGCAGATCGCGGGCATGGCGACGGCGGTGCCACCGATCACCGCCACCGTCGACGAGGTCTGGGAAGCGCTGGGACGCGTACGCGGACGGCGCATGCCAAAGTTGCCGCGAGACGACGGTGCGCGGACACGCTACTTCGCGAAGCCGCTTGCCTCTCTGATGGAGCGGCGCACCCAGAGTCAGCAAACCGACGCCTATCTCGAACATGCGCGAGTGCTCGCCCGGCAGGTGTGCTGCATGGCCCTGGAGCGAAGCGGCCTCGCCCCGTCGGAGGTCGGCCTGGTGATCGGGGTGTCTTGCACCGGGGTTGTCCTACCCTCGCTCGACGCCGAGCTGATTCCGTTGATTGGACTGCGGCCGGAGACCGCGCGCCTGCCGATTACCGAGCTCGGATGTGGGGGAGGGGTGGCGGGCCTGGCGCGAGGTCTCGACTACCTTCGCGCCTACCCGCAGCGAAACGTGCTGCTGTTCGCGGTCGAGATCCCGTCGCTCACGTTCCAGCCCGACGATCACTCGGTCGACAACCTGATTGCGGCAATGGTCTTCTCGGATGGTGCCGGCGCGGTTGTCTTGCGAGGCGGTGACGGCCGGCCGGGCTGGACACTAGAGCACTGCGGCACGGTGCTGGTGCCGGACGGCGCTCGTCACCTGGGGTATGAGCTGCGCGACGGCGGGCTCCGCGTCATCCTGAGCCGCGAGCTTCCGGATGTCGTGGAGGCGAACCTGCGTGGCGCGGTCGAAACGTTCCTCAGGGAGGCGGGGCTCGGCCTGTGCGACGTCGACGCGGTTGCCGCCCATCCGGGAGGCCCGCGCATCGTCGACGCGATCGAACGCTCGCTGAACCTGCGTCCCGATGCGCTAGCCACCTCGCGCTCGGTATTCGCCGGCAACGGCAACGCGTCGAGTGCGGGCATCTTTTTCGTGCTCGAGGAGATGCAGCGCACGGGGATCTCCGGCAGGGTGCTAGCGATCGCCTTTGGTCCGGGACTCTCGATCGAGCTTGCCCTTATGCGGCTTATCGCGTGAGCGCTGTCCGCTACGCCGGGATTCTGCTGGTGTTCGCGACACAGCGATTCATCGAGCTCCTCTACTCCGAACGAAATGAGCGGCAGATCCATGGACGGCAACCCGACGCGCCGCAAGCCGGACGGTCCGTATGGGAATGGATCGCGGCCGTCAATCTTGGTCTCTTCACCCTACCTGCCTTAGAACGCGCCTGGCGGCGTCGTCCGCCGCCACGGCCGGTCGCGGCGTTGGGCTGGGCTGCTACCATCGGCGCCGTCGCGCTCAGGCTCAGCGTCATCGCGTCGCTGCGCGAATCGTGGAACGTGCGCGCCGTGGTGCCAAGGGATCTCCGCGTGGTCGACACCGGACCGTACCGGTTCATTCGTCACCCGAACTACCTTGCGCTGGGTCTGGAGTTCCTCGGTCTGCCTCTGATCGGCGGCGCCTACCTCAGTGCGCTCGGTCTCGGTCTGGCGAATGCCGCGCTCCTCCGCCGGCGCATCGTCGAGGAGGACGCGCTACTGATGGCGATCCCGGCCTATCGCGAGCGCATGGGCGACAAGCCGCGCTTCCTGCCACGCTTTAGCGGCCGCTGAACATCCGGATCCACTCGCGCGGCGTGATGCGGTTGAAGCCCCAGTAGCCGAAACCGATCCCGAGTAGCTTTGGAAGCGTCTGCGGAGATCGTCCGTGATTGCGGATCGCGCGATCGACCAGCGCGGGTGTCCGGCTGAGGCGGAGGAACAACGCCGCCACGCGACGCGGGTCCTTCGTGATTCGCAGGTGCGCCTGCCGGTAGAAACGTTCGGGATTCGGCGACACAAGCGCGTCCGCAAAGGCGCGCGCCTGGCGCAGGCCGGTGGCGACCCCTTCGGCCGTGATCGGGTCGGTGAAGCCCGCCGCATCGCCAACCAGGAAGGTGCCCCGGTTGGCCACGGTTTTTGCGCTGTACCAGAAGGGACCCACCGCAGACACGGAACCGACCATCTCGGCATCGCGCAGCCCTGGCCGTATCGCCTGCACGATCTCGCGGTAGCGCGACTCGAGCCGGCCGGCGAACTCGTGCATCCGGTCGTGGTAACAGAGCAGCGCGACCATTCGCTGGTTGCCCGCCACCGGACCCTCGTAGACCTCGAGGCCGCGGTCGAAAGTGATCCGCACCCAGGGATCGACGGGCCCACCCATGATCCAGTGGGCGACGATGCCGTAGCGGTGCGGCGGTCGGGGTCCAAGCGTCCAGCCGAGCCGATGACGGAGTGGCGAGCGCAGGCCGTCTGCGACCGCAACGAAGCGCGCTCGAAGCTCGCCGGCCACGGTGATGACGGTCGTCATCCCATCGTCGTCGGCTCTGACATCGTGTGCTTCGGTGTGCGGCCAGAACTGAATTTGCGAATGGTGTGCGAGGGCATCGGTCAGTTGCGCATCGAAGGTGAGGCGCCGGATCCCGAGCCCCGCCTGCTCGCCGTCATGCGCGGGAAAGGGCGCGGCCGCCGGTGGCTCATGAACCCGGCCGAACTGGATCCCATCGAGCGGCGGTGCACCTCCCGATACGACCGCGCTCTCGAGGCCCAGCTCGCGCAAGACGGGCCGGCCGCTGGGCATCAGTCCTTCGCCGCACGGCTTGTCGCGCGGAAAGTCCTGCTTGTCGACCACGATGACCCGAAGGCCGCGCCGCGCCGCAAAGAGCGCCGCCGCGGCTCCGGCCGGACCGGCGCCAACCACCGCGACATCGGTGTCGATGGGTTCTGGGACTACAGTTCGGTTTTTTTCGTTTCCGCGGCTGTCGCGGCGCCGGCCGGCTCGGTCGGAACGGTTATCTGAGCCGGCAGCTGATCCTGCGCCCGGCCAGGCAGACGTGCACTGACCGATTTACGAAAGGCACTAGTGCGCTCGGCCACTGCCTGGGTAGCGCCCGAAAGCTGGCGAAGCGCCGCCTGGCGTCGGGCGTTGCCCCGTTCCCGGTCGCCCAGGTAGGCGACTACGGCCCCTGCCACCGCCGCAACCCCGAGCCAGACTCGGCTCACACCCGTCTTCCCGCGCAAAGTCTTCAGGTCTTGTGACTTCATGGCTCGTCCCCTTCCAATCTCATGCCACAGCGCTTGTGAACTGCCACTAGGGTATCCCAAAGTCCGTCGTCAAGATGCGTCGGGCCCAGCCTGCTTCTTTTTGTCAGACTTGTTGCATGTGCCGCAGTATCAAGACGCTCCGCCGAAAGGAAAGCAAGCCCACCGACCAGGAGATTCACGACGCCGCCCTGCAGTTCGTCCGGAAGATCAGCGGCTATCGGGTGCCGTCGCGCGCGAACACGGCCGCTTTCGAATCCGCTGTGAAAGAGGTCAGCGCCAGCTCGCGGCGATTGCTCGACGCCGTCGCCTGATCAGATTCGGCGGCGCCGGCGGACCGGGCTGGCGCTCAGTCTGAGACGGCGGCCGGCAAACGCAGGACGAAGGTCGAGCCCTTGCCGGCCTGGCTCGATTGCAGCTGGAGGGATCCGCGCATCTGCTCGGCGAGGCCCCGGCTCAGATAGAGGCCGAGGCCGGTCCCCGGTTTCGCCAGGACCATCGGGTCGGTCCCGCGAGCAAAGCGCGCAAAAATCCGGCGCTGATCCTCGGGCGAAATCCCGATGCCTCCGTCGGCGACCGTCACCGAAACCTGCTGGCCCTCCTGTCGCGCCCTCACATGAATGGTTGGCGGACGATCCGCGTATATAAGCGCGTTGTTGAGCAGGTTGTCGAGCACTTTCCCCATCAACGCCTCGTCGGCGAGGACCGCGAGATCGCCGGCGTCGTCCACCTGGATCGTTGCCTGGACAAGGTCGGCACGGGGACGCGCGCGGGTCATCGCTTTGTCCACGGCGTCGCTCACCGAGACTCGATCCGCCCTGGGGGTCAAGACCTTGCCCTCGAGACGGGCCACCGTCAATAGCTCATCGGCAAGAGCCTTGGCTTCCTCGGTCTTTCGTTGCGCCGTTTCCAGCACGTTGCGCAACGCGAGCGGCAATTCGCCAAAGGTGCCGTCGAGCGCCATCTGCAGGTAGCCGCCCGTGACGGTGAGCGGCGCTCGCAGCTCGTGAACCGCGATGCTCATGAATTCGCTCTTCGCCTGCTCGGCGTCGCGGGCCTGCTCGATCAGTCGCGCATTGCGGAGCAGCAGCCCGCCAAGCGTGGAGAACTGCTGGAGCGATTGAATCGCTGCAGGATCAAATGGCTCGTCCGTCTTTCGACCCATGGCGAGCAGTCCGGTGGTCTCGCCTCCGACCACCAGAGGTGCCACCAGGAAGCGCAGATACGGCTGCACCACCGACTCCATACCTGGCGGCGCGCCAGTGTACTCGGCCGCGCTAAGCTCGACCGGGCGGCCGGCGGCCACTCCGGCCAGTACCTTGGGCATCAGCGGCCAGCGCGTGCCAACCAGCTGTCCGGTGGGCGTCGCTTCGATCACCATCTCGGCGCCTTCGAGGCGCGCCAGCGACGTGCCATCGGCGCCCACCGACGCCGCCGCACGCTCCAGCAAGCGCCCCAACACCTGGTCGAGACGCACCTGGCTCGCCACGTCCTCCGCCGCGTCCACTGCCGCCCGAAGCCGAGCCGCGGTCGCGTCGGCGCGCAGCCGCGCCGCTTCACCTTCCTCGTAGAGCCGTGCGTTACGCAGTGCCAGGCTGGAGATCGTTCCCAGCAGTGTCAGCGCCGCCCGGTCGTCCCGGGTGAAAGGCCGCTCTTCGTAGCGGCTGAATACCAGCATGCCGATGGCGCGACCGCCATGGACCAGCGGCAACACCGCGACGTGCCGCACCTCGGCGAGCGCCTGACGGAACTCGGGCGCCGCTTTGTCCAGCGCGAGACGACCTCCGAACGCTGGCTCCAAGCTCTCGATCGCCTTCTTTACCAGTGGTTGGCCTTCGAAATAATCGAGCGAGTAATGCTGCCCCACCCAGGTCAGCTCGCCCGCCCGGCCATAGGTCGCCTCGACCACGATCTGGTCGTCGAAAAGGCTGGACAGCGTGCCGCGATCGGCGTGAACGGCATGTGTCCCGCGCTCCAGGATACGGGCGATGACCTCCCGTGGGTCGAGGGAGCCGGCGACGTCGAGCGCCATCTGGATCAGCTCGCCGCCGTTTTCCTCGGGCTGCCCCTGGATGGGTGAGCGGGCTACCGCCGTGGCTGGCTCCGAGGCCATAACGGCACAAACACGCCGGAAAGGTTACCCCAAGTGACGCCAGTGTGCGTAATGGCACGTCGACTCGGCAGAGGAACCTATCGGCGAGCCATTGGGTATCTGTGGCATGAGGCCAGCAATCGCTGCCGCGATCTCGCTGATGCTCGTCGCATGCTCGGGTCAGGCGGCCCGTCAGCATCGCCCCGCGGCGATGGAGAAGACGCCGACCGCCAATGCCGTCGCCGAGGCTGGTTCCTGCGGGTCGACCATGGTCGTTCAGGGCTCGATCCCGCAATGGCTCGACGACGCCGGTGGGCATAACAATCCAAGCGGCGTGCCATATGTCATTGCCCACCCCGAGCTCGCCGCCGGATTTCTCTTCGCTCAACCCTTACGCGCCGGCCACCCGGACGATCCAGCCAACAAGATCCTCTGGGTGGTTCGGACGCCGCGAAGCGGGCTGCTGACCATCGATGGGCATCCACTTGGCGCGGCGACGCCTACGGTCCACGAAATCCTGCCCGCTAACTCGGGCCCTGGCGAAATCTACCCCTCCTATGTTGATGCCCCCACGGCGGGCTGCTGGCAGTTTGATCTGCAATGGGCGAACAGTCACGCCCAAGTGGAGCTGACCTACATTGCGTCGTAGAGTGATCGGCCGCGAAGGCTGAATTGCGTCAGCGCAGCGGCGTGTGGGCGTCGGGGCCAAGCTTGCGCACCGCCTCACCCGAACCGCGATAGAAGGTCGGATAGGCGTAGATCAGGTGGCGCAGTTCGTCACTCGGGATCTGCATTTTGATGGCGAGCTCGAAGATGCCGAGGAGGTCGCCACCGCGCGGACCAACCGTGGTTGCTCCGACCAAAACGCCTCGATCGGCGTCCTCGACCACCTTGATGAAGCCGTCGTTTCCGGGCCCATGGATCCAGCCGCGGGAGGTGACGGAAGCCTTTTGGATCCCGGTCCGGACGTTGATCCCCCGCTTGCGCGCTTGCTCCTCGGTGAGGCCGACGGCGCCCACCTCCGGGTCGGTAAACGTCGCCCGCGGCTTGGCGCGGTAGTCGGCGCCGGGTCCCGGCTTGCCCAGGATGTCGTCGATCACGATGCCGCTGTGATAGATCGCCATATGGGTGAAGCCGCCGCTGACGGTCACATCGCCGATTGCCCAGAGCCGCTCGCCCACACGGAGGTGATCGTCCGGCTCGAGCAAACGCGCGGATGGATCCAGACCGATGGATTCGAGTCCGATGTCACTGAGATTGGCGCGGCGTCCGGTCGCGACCAACAATTGCTGACCCACCACTGTGCGACCGTCCTCGAGGTTCACGGTGACCGCATCACCATTCGGCTCGACCGACTGCGCCCGTGCATTCACGTACAACTCGATGCCGTCGCGCCGCAGTACCTCGTCGAGCACCGCGCCCGCCTCGGGTTCCTCCATCGCCAATACCCGATTCATGCCCTCGATGATCGAGACCTTCACCCCGAAGCGCGCGAAGACCTGGGACAGTTCGACGCCGATCGCGCCGCCTCCGAGGATGACCAGCGACTCCGGTAGCTGCTCGACCTTGACGGCTTCGCGGTTGGTCCAGAACTTCACTCGGTCGAGCCCGGGGATGGGCGGCACCGCCGGCGACGTCCCGGTGGCGATAACGACCGCCCGCGTGGCCTCGTAGGTGATGCCATTCACCGAGACCCGGCCAGGGCCAGCGAGCTTTCCCGCGCCGCGGATGAAATGGCCGCCCTTCTGCTCGAATCGCTCCACCGCGACCCGGTCATTCCAGTTGTCCGTGGCCACGTCGCGGACACGGCGAGCGACCGGTTTCCAATCCGGTCTAACCACCGAGTCGCCAGCGAAGCCCGGAATGCGGCGACCCTCAGCCAGCATATCGTCGGCGCGGATCATCATCTTGGTCGGGATACAACCGAAGTAGGGGCACTCGCCTCCGACCAGGTTGCTCTCGATGCCGACGACATTGAGGCCCTTGTCGGCAAGCGAATTAGCAACTTCCTCGCCGCCGACGCCCATGCCGAGAACCACGACGTCGGCGCGCTCAGCCATCGGGCGTCCGCTCACTGGCATGCACGCCTTCCAGTGCGTAGGCCACAGCTTGTCCGAGCGTCATCGCTTGTCCCTGGGCCCAGGCTTCCGCCGCCTCCTGGTCAGTCAGTCCCTCGCGCCCGGTCCGTCCTTCCTGCTCCCGCAGGAGATGGCCGAGACCAGTTCCGCTAGTCGCCTGATAGGTGGACGAGGCCGCCGCGAGTCGGGCAGCGCGCATGGGATCCCCGTCCATCCTCGAGAGAACCGACATATTGTCGAGCTGAAGGACCAGCCCGGGCACGTCTCCAGCGGCTTCGAAGAGCCGGATCGCTTCGCCCCACGCCCGCCTGGCGCGATCGAGGTCGCCCAAATTCAGGGCCACCAGCCCGAGCGTGTGCATGGTCCAGCCCAGCCCGAACTGATCGTCGAGCTTGCGATTGAGCGCTTCCGCCTCCTCCAGCAAGGGTCGGGCGGCGCCGTAATCGCGGGAGAAGTAGCGGGCGTTGCCCAGACCCCAAAGGCATCTTGCGATACCGGATTCGTCGCCGAGCTTGCGGAAGAGGGGCAGAGCCTCTTCAAGTAACGCAACAGCCTCGTGGATCGCGCTGCGGTTGACCAGCCGCGGAAAGGCCGCGTTGTAGAGCGCGTTTGCCAGCGCGCTTTCGTCGCCGAGTGGCCGGGTTAGTTGGAGGCATTCGTCGTATAAGCCTTGCGCGGTCTCCATGTCAGCCTGCCAGTATGCGAGGCCGCCGGCGGCTTCCAAAGCATGCAGCCGCTCCCTCGCATACTCCCGACTGGCTGGCATTGCCAGCACCTCCGCCATCCTCCGGCGACCTTCATACAGGTGGCCCCGCATCTGCCAGAACCGCCACATGCCGGCTGAAAGTTCCATTGCGCTGCGTGCGTCTCCGGACGCGACCGTCCAGTCGAGTGCCGCCCGGAAGTTATCGTGGTCCTCTTCGACCCGATCGAGCCATTCTTTTCGCCGGGGACCGAAGAGATGTGGCTGCGCCTGTTGTGCGAGGGTGATGTAAGCCTTGACGTGACGGTTGTGAATCAATGGGGCTTCGCCGCTTTCCTCGAGCCGCTCTGCGGCAAAATCACGAATCGTCTGCAGCATCAGGAAACGTGGTTCGTCGAAGTCTGGGAGGCGCCGGAGCAGACTCTGGTCCGCCAGCTGATCGAGCGAATCGATGACATCCCCGCCGATGTCTTCCGCGGGACCGCAGACCGGTTCCACTTGTTCGAGGTTGCTGCCGCGGGCGAAGACCGAGAAGCGGGCGAGCAGCCGTCGGTCGCCGGTGTCGAGCATGTCATAGCTCCAGAGAATCGCACCGCGGAGCGTCTGCTGCCGCGCGGGAGCGTCTCGTGTGCCACTGCCGAGCGCGCTCAGCGACTTCTCGAGGCGGCTCAAGAGGGCTTGCGGCGAGAAAAGTTTGACGCGAGCGGCCGCCAGTTCGATCGCCAGCG
>DASWBA010000125.1:0-8712 GCA_036390825.1 Candidatus Dormiibacterota bacterium | reverse complement strand
CACGCAAAGGCATCGCGCATCACCTTACGACTCGACGACCGCGATGCGACGTTACGCTTCGCCGTGTCAGACGATGGCACGGGATTCGACCGATCCACCGCGCGCCTCGGCGCCGGCATGCAAAACATGGCGGATCGCATCGCGGCCGCCGGCGGATCGCTAGAGGTCGATTCAACGCCGGGAGGTGGGACGACCGTCCGCGGAGCCGTGCCGGCCGCCGCAGCCGGCCTACTCCAGGAGTCGCCCGGCGACCGGCAGTTCGTCGGCAGTCAGCAGCGCTTGTAAGTCGGCGGGAATTTCCGGAACCGGCTCGCTCGACACCGCCAGGGGTGCATCCCGCCGATCCACGCGCGTGTAAAGGTTGCGCCGCAGGGCTGGATCGAGGGTAGGGAAGTCGGACCGGTTGTGCGCGCCACGGCTCTCGCAGCGTTCGAGCGCGCAGCGGAGGGTCGCCTCGGCCGTTCGAAGCCCGGCGCGCAGGTCGAGGACATGCTCCAATTCGAACCACCCTTCCTCTCCCGGGCGAATGTCGACGGTCTGGGCGGCCTCCGCAAGCTCGCCGAGTTTGCGAAGACCCTCCAGCATCCGGGCCTCGTCGCGGACCACCCCGCAGTGCTCCCACATCATGTTTCGCAGGGCTCGCTGCAGGGGACGGGCCAGCTCGGTACCGGGCTTGATCAGACTCTGCAGCTCGTCGGCTGCATCCCGCACGGCCTTCCGGGAGCGACGTTGGACTTCCGATGCCTGCGAGTGCGCGGCCGAGGCGGCACCAGCCCGCCGGCCGAAGATGACGGTCTCCGCCAGTGAGTTGCCCCCGAGACGGTTGGCGCCATGCAGGCCGGACGTGCATTCACCGGCGGCGTACAGGCCGGCCACTTCGGTCGCATGGGTCTCGGGGTCGACGACGATGCCACCCATCGAATAGTGCGCCGTGGGCGCCACCTCCATCGGTTGCTTCGAGATGTCGAGCATTTGATATTCGATGAATTGCCGGTACATCCTCGGGAGCTTCTCGAGGATCTCGTCCTTCGGCCGATGCGAGATGTCGAGGAACACGCCGCCGTTCGGACCGCCGCGTCCGTCCATGATCTCGGTGTAGATCGCGAGGGCGACCCGATCTCGCGCGCTCAACTCCATACGTTGCGGGTCATAGCGCTGCATGAACCGCTCGTGGTCGCGGTTGTAGAGACGGCCGCCCTCGCCGCGGACGGCCTCCGTGACCAGGGTGCCGGCCATCTCTTCCGGCGTCAGCATCCCGGTCGGATGGAACTGCACCAGCTCCATGTCCATCAGCCGGCAGCCGGCTTCGAGCGCGAGGAACATGCCCTCGCCGTAGTTCTCGTCGCGGCGGGATGAGCTGCGACGCCAGAGTCGCGTGTGACCACCGGTCGCCAGGACAACCGCGTCGGCCTCGAAGACGGTTCGTTCCCCCGACACCAGGTCGAAGCCATAGGCGCCGAAGCAGACGCCATCCGCCACCAGCAGACGGGAAACATACTGGTCTTCGATGATCGGGATCCCCAGCTGCTGCACCTTGCTGGCCAGGGTGTAGAGGATCGCCCGGCCAGTGTAATCACCCGCGTAGCAGGTGCGCCGGTATTTGTGCGCCCCGAAGAAGCGTTGATCCAATCGGCCGTCCTCGAGGGTTGCGAAGCGACAGCCCCAGGCCGCCAGCTCGCGCACCGCGTCCGGCGCCTCCCGCGCCATGATTTCGACCACACGCGGATGGCCGAGGAAGTATCCCTCCCGCAGGGTGTCGGCGAAATGCTGCTCCCAGGTATCCTGCGGATCCCGCGTGCCCAGCACGGCATTGATCCCGCCCGCCGCCAGTACGGTATGGGCATCGAGACGGTGGCGCTTGCCCACGATCAGCACCTGGCTGCCGGCCTCGGTGGCCGCGATCGCCGCGCGCAGCCCGGCCGCGCCGGTCCCGATCACCAGCACGTTGCAGACCCGGCTACGGGTCGAAGGTTCCGGCATCTTTCGGCATCCTACTCAGTTGGGTCGAATGCCGGCATCGGAATAGGGTTGGGTCAGCGCGTCGTGCAGCGCCGGAAGGTGCTCGACGAGGGCGGCAAAATCCTCCCGCGCCAGGCTGAGGACACTGGTGGCGGTCAGGGTGCGAACGGTGGCCGTGCGGCGCCCGCTGCCGAGCGCCCCGATCTCGCCAAAGTGATCGCCAGGGCCGAGCTTGCGGAGCTCTTGCTCCTGCCCGTCGACGCGCTGGACTACTTCGACCTCCCCCGCGGTGATGATGTAGAAGCGGCCGCTCAGCTCACCCTCGCGCACGATCGTCTCGCCCGCGCCAAACCGCATCGGCACCACGGTGTTGGTGCGGCCGAGCGGAAGCGGTGTCAGGTTGTCGGGCATGACGGCACTCCCCATCCAGTGGAGCGCCAGCCCGAAGCGGCGACGCCAGGTGGGCATGAACGAAAGAAACAACGCGCGCGAAACCAGTGAGGCCAGCCAGCCATGGAGGGCCACGCCCCGAACCTGGGCGACGCCATAGCGGCGGCTGAGTAACGCTACCTCCCCGAAGCGCGCCGGACGGCACGGCGCCGGCTGCTCACCGCGGATGTCGGCGAGGATGTTCCGCGCCGCCTGCCGGCCCTCGCCGAACGCCACCATCACCATCGCCCCGAAGGTCTGCCCGCTGTTCGGGTCGGGAACAGCGGCGTTATCGCCCGTTGCATACACGCCGGGCCATTGGGGGACCCGGCAGAATGGATCGCACGGGATGCGCCCCCGCTGCAGCTCGAGCGGCAAGCTCCGTACCAGGGGATTGGTCCCGATGCCGACCGTGGCGATGATGCTGCGGGTCTCGATGCGTGATCCGTCGGCCAGGACGATCGCGCCGGCCGTGGCTTCCTTGATGCCGACGCCAAGCCGGAGCTCGATGCCGCGCTGCCGCATCCGGTCGAGCACGCGCTGGGCGAGTCGGTCATTGAAGGTCGGCAGCACGCGGGTGAGAATATCGACCGTGATCACGCGCAGTTCGGCCGGCGCGATCATCGGATAGGAGCGGAGCGAGGCGCGCAGAAACTCGTTGGCTTCTGAGGCGATTTCCACCCCGGCGAAACCCGCGCCGGCGATCACGAACGTTAGTCGCCGCTGTCGCTCAACGGGGTCCGACGTTACGCTGGCCGCCTCCAGCATCTCGATCAAGTGGTTACGCAGGTGGATGAAGTCACCGATGGTCTTGGTCTGCAGCGCATGCTCGGTTAGTCCGGGGAAGCGCGAGAGGTCGGTGACGGAACCGAGGGCGATCACCAGGTAGTCGGCGTCGAGCGTCACCTCGTCGGTCTCCCCGCCCAGACTGAGCACGGCCTGCCGCTTGAGCGGGTCGATCGACTCGATCTCTCGGGTGTAAATGCTGACGCCCGGCAGGATCTCCCGCAGTGGGATCAGCACATGCTGCGCTTGCAGGACGCCGGAGACGATCTGCGGCATCAAGCCATGCCAGACCTCGACGTTCTCCCGGCTGACAAGCGTGATGTCGACCTCGTCGCTCGCTTGTCGGTGCGTGATCAGCTCACGGGCGCAACGGACGCCGGCATGCCCGCCGCCGAGGATGAGAACCCGCCTGCGGCTCACGACCAGTGGGCGCGGCGTAGGGCGGTTCGCGCCGCGTAAAAGCCGCACATCCCATGCACCCCGCCGGTTGGCGGGGTGGAGGCCGAGCAGAGGTAGAGCTGCCGGTTTGGCGTCGCGTACAGGCGCGGAGTTGGCCGGATGAAAAGCTGGCGAAGGTCGGCGACCCCGCCGTTGATGTCGCCCCCGACGTTGTTGGCGTTGTGGCGCTCGACGTCGGCCGGCGTCATGACGTGGCGTGCCAGGATGCGCGACCTGAAGCCCGGGGCGAATCGCTCGACCTGTGCCTCGATCCGCTCCCGCATGTCGACCGTCGATCCATTCGGCACATGACAATACGCCCAGCCAACATGCTTGCCCTCGGGGGCGCGCGTCGGGTCGGCGACGGTGGGCTGCGCCAGGATCACGAACGGCCGCTCGGCCACCCTGCCGGCGGCCACCGCGTCCTCGGCGGCGATTACCTCATCGAACGCGCCGCCGACATGCACGGTGCCGGCCCGCCGGCAGGCTTCGGCACGCCAGGGGATTGGGCCATCGAGCGCCCAGTCGACCTTGAAGACGCCGGGTCCATACCGAAATCGTTCCAGCTGCCGGCTGAAGCCGTCCGGCCACTGGCCCCGCGCGATTGGAAGCAGCTGCCGAGGGGTCAAGTCGAACAACACGACGCGGCCTCCCGTCAGCTGGTCCATGCCGGCGACTCGCTGGCCGCTCACGATCGACCCACCCAGCGCGCGGAGCAGGGCGGCGAGCGCATCGGAGAGGCGCTGCGAACCGCCGTGGGCGAACGGCCACCCGTAGGCATGGCCGGCGGCGGCGAGGACCAGGGCGAACGCGGCGGTCGCCGGACGGCGGAGCGAGAGCATCGAGTGCGCCCCGAGCCCGGTGAGCATGGCGCGCGCCTGCGCCGTGCGGAAGCGGCTGGCGGCGAGTGCACCCGCTGAGCGAAGCGCGGGGATGCCGAAGCGCGCCAAGGTCAGGAGGTGCGCCGACGGACGCAGGGGACCGAGGAACTGACCGGTCAACAGGTCCATGTGCCGGACGATCGGCCCCATCAACCGGCGATAGGCTGCGCCGTCTAGGCCCAGGCCGGCCGCCGTCGTATCGAGCGACCGGTGCAACACCCCCGCCGAGCCATCGTCGAGCGGGTGGGCGAGGGGGATGGGCGGATGATCGTAGGTCAGACCGTAATCCGCGAGGTGCAGGGTGCGGAAAAACGGCGACGCCTGCGCCAGCGGCAGGACCGACGAGCAGACGTCATGGATGAATCCGGGAAGCGTCAGCGCGTCCGATCGGGCACCGCCGCCGATGGTTGATTCGGCTTCGAGCACGCGGACCGACTTGCCGGCGCGGGCGATCGTAAGCGCTGCCGCAAATCCGTTCGGGCCGGAGCCGACGACGACCGCGTCGACGCGGCCCCCACCCTGCCCTCCCCCGCGAGCGGGGGAGGGGAGAGTGTCACCCAAGGTCGATGACGGTGCCTTCGGCGGCGGCCTCGACCGGGATGGCCGTGCCGCGATGGGCCGCTACGATGGCATCGATCTGGTCATCGGTGCGCGACGGGTCATGGTGATACAGCAGCAGCCGCTTGACGCCGGCCGCTTCGGCGAGACCGATGGCGTACTCGACGGCCGAGTGCCCGAATGGGGCAAACGTTGCGAACTCGGGGCCGATCAGTTGCGCGTCGTGGATCAGCAGGTCCGCCGACCGCGCCAGTGCGATCGCGGCCGGGTGGTAGGCGCCAAAGCCGGCCGGTCCCGGGCCAAACGCGATCGGGCTATGGTCGGAGAGGTAGGCGATCGTCGCGCCGTCGCCGCTGACCCGATAGCCGTAGGTCAGACCGCCCTTGTGCGGGATCTCGCGCGCGATGACATCGAAGCCTTCGACCGGCCGAGGCCCTTCCTGGATCCCGAGGAAGCGCCATTTGCCGCGCAACTCGGAGGGCTTGATGGGGAAGTGGGGGGGCGACATCACGCGCGCCAGCACATTGGCCGGATCACCCTGCGCCGGCATCATCAGCGTGATCTCGGCGCCCTGGCGGTCGCCGGCGGCGAAGAACGGTATGCCGTGCGTATGGTCCCAGTGCAAATGACTGAGCAGGATCGAACCTTTGAATGGCTCGCCGTTCTGCAGCGCGCTCAGCCGCTGCAGCCCGGTCCCGGCGTCGAGCACCAGGCTCGGCCCCTGCCCTGGGTGGGCGATCCCGATGCACGAGGTGTTGCCGCCGTAGCGCACGAACGCAGGACCGGGCGATGGTGTGGATCCCCGGACTCCGCAGATGAATAGACGCACCGATGCGAGTCTACGGGTTGCAGGCGCGCCGATTGCGGTTACGGAATCTAATTCTCCTCGCGGCGGTGTCCCGCGGCCAGCTCGGCGAGGGCGTCGGGCGAAATCTGATCCGCGCCGGCGACGGCGACGCGTGCGGGTGTCAGCGCGCGAAGCGTGGCAGTTCGCGTTCCGCCTTCGAGCAACGCCCGCTCCCCCAGGACAGCGCCCGGTCCAACCTCGGCCAGGGCTTTTCCGTCGACGTCGACCGAGAGTACGCCATCGAGCAGCAGGAACAACTCGTTGCCTGATTGCCCCTGCTCGACGAGGGCCTCGCCCGTCTTGAGCTTCCGGATCTCGGGTTTCGCGCCGCCTCGCATGATGGTCTGCGACAACTCCCGTTCGAGCGCCGTCTCGACCTCGGTGACAAAGGCGGGCGAATCTTCGGACCCCCACGGCGTGCGCTCACCGAAGATGTCGCCGGACCAACTCTTGAAATCGGTGACCGCCACCTTGTTCGACAGTCGAAGCGACTCATCGTAAATCCAGTGCCTGGGGAAGGGGCTGGCGCCGATGACCTCCGGCTTCGACGAGCCGTCGGCGTTGATGGTGAGTGCCAGGGTGGTCCATACCAGCGGTGGCACGATCTGCACGAATGGGGGACGGTTCAGCTTGCGGGGTAGCGGCATCGCCACGCGCCCACCACTGGTTTGGACGAAGCGAACCGACAGTTTGCTGGCCTCTGGCTCGGGACGGATATCGCGCATGCCGATGGCGGGGTAAAGGATCTTGCGCGAGCCGAATCCGAGCTTGGTCTTGCCGATCCAGCCCCGGCCCGAATGCCCGTGACGAACGATCCAGCCGTTCTCGACCTCGACCCAGGCGCGGAGCTGATTGATGAAGCGAACGGCCCCGGAGCGCGACAACGCCTCGATGTCGGTCAGCTGGTCGCTCGGCGGGTCGTCATAGTGGACCGGACCGAGATCGAACGGTAGTCGCATCATTCCCGGGATTGCTTCCGACGGGATCCAGGAGACCGAGGTTGTCGAGAATTCGTAGCGCACGGCCAATTCCTCCCATCCGTGAACCCTTTCTGGTACAGGGAGCGTAACCGACTTCGGCATCCTGGTCGACGGTGCCCACCGGTTGGTCAGAGGGCGGGCCAGCACCCGAGCTGGCCTGGTGGCTACCTCCCTTGACCGCGGGCCGGTTGACGGCTCAAATAGGGGAGCATGTCCGGTGCCAAGATCTCCGTATTCCTGGCCGATGACAACCTGATCGTCCGAGAGGGCGTCCGGGCGCTGATCGGCAGCGCCCCGGACATGGAGGTAGTAGGCGTCGCCGGTGATTACGACGGGCTGGTGAAGGGCGCCGAGCAGGCGGCACCGCAGGTGGTCGTGACCGATATCCGGATGCCACCCAGCTTCCAGCGCGAGGGGATCGAGGCCGCCAAACAGGTGCGCAAGCGCCATCCCGGCACCGGGATCGTCATTCTCTCCCAGTACGACGAGCCCGATTACGCCATCGCATTGTTGAGCGAGGGCGCCGCCGGCTACGCCTATCTCCTCAAAGACCGGGTCGCCGACGGTAATCAGCTCTTCCGTGCTATCCGCGAGGTGACGACCGGTGGGTCGATGATCGATTCCCGGATCGTCGAGGCGCTGGTGCGCCCCGCAACCGAGGGGACCGCCCTGTCGCCCGACGAGGAAGAACTCCTCCAGATGCTGGCCGAAGGTCGGCCGATCAAGGCGATCGCGGTTGCCCGCAAGACGACCCCGGCGGATGTCGACGACCGCATCCAGAAGCTGTTCCTCAAGCTGGCGCAGGCAGCGAGCAGCGGAGCCGCGGGAGCGTTGCGCCGCCTGAAGATGTTGCACCAGGCGATCGTCGATCGTGAGGAGCAAGGCGAGTCGCTCAGCCGCCTGCTGCCAACCGGCATAGCGGACAAGCTGCGGCGCGAAGGCCGTCGCATCGGGCAGTCCGAGACTCTAACCGTCACCGTTCTCATGTCCGACATCCGCGGCTACTCGACCATCGCCGAAGATGCGGATCCGACCGTGCTGGCCGGTCAGCTGAACGAACACCGCGCCGAGATGACCCGCGCCATCCTCGCCCAGAACGGCACCGTGATGCAGTTCGTCGGCGATTCGGTGATGGCGGTCTTCGGCGCGCCGCTGCCGGAGCCCGATCACGCGCAACGTGCGCTAGGCACTGCCCGGGCGATGCACGACGCCCAGACCGCGGTCAACCAGCGTTGGGCGGCGCAACGGCTGCCCGCGTTCCATCTCGGGATCGGTCTGTCGACCGGCCAGGTCGCGGCCGCCATGCTCGGCTCGGACGAGCGCCTCGAGTACTCACTGGTCGGGGATAGTGTCAACCTCTGCCAGCGGCTTCAGCAATTCGCGCAGGCAGGGGAGACGATCCTCAGCGAGCCGACCTACCGTGCGCTCAACGGTTCGGTCGACGCGGAGACGCTGCCCCTGGCGCAGGTCAAGGGACGGCATGCCCCGGTTCAGGCCTACCGGATCGCCGCCCTGGCGATGGCCTAGCCGATGGTCAAGACCGGTCACTGGAGGCAAGGGCTGCGGCGCTCGTTCGTGGTGGCCGCGCTGGTGTGGTTGGTCGCGCTCGTTCTGATTGCGCTTCAGGCATTCCTCACCTTCGGGGTCGACTGGCGCGGCGTCCCGGAGGCCTTTCGGCCCAATGGTTCATCGGTCGCGGGGCTGGTGGCGATCCTGGCCATGAGTAGCATCGGAGGCCTGATCGCCGCCCGGCAACCGGCGAACCGCATCGGATGGCTGTTGCTGGCGGTCGCCGTTACGGCAACCTTCCTCGACATTCCGCGGATGTATGCGG
>DASWBA010000124.1:0-1638 GCA_036390825.1 Candidatus Dormiibacterota bacterium | reverse complement strand
GAAGAATTGGGAGCGCTACTGACCGACCTCGACGCGGATCCGTCCGTGAAGGTCGTAGTGTTCCAGTCGGCGAATCCCGATTTCTTCATCGCCCATTTCGACGTATCCAAGGCAGCTGAACGGCCAGAGGTGGTGGGCCTTTGGCGCGACTTTGTGCTGCGCCTCTCGTCCACGCCAGTCGTGAGCATCGCCAAGATTCGCGGCCGCACGCGCGGCATCGGTAACGAGTTCGTGCTGGCCTGCGACATGCGCTTCGCCAGTCGGCAATGCGCCTTATTTGGCAACCCAGAGATCGGGTTCGGACTAGTCCCGGGCGGTGGAGCACTGGAATGGCTCCCGCGCGTAGTCGGCCGCTCGCGCGCACTTGAGATCGTCCTCAGCGGCGACGATTTTGCTGCCGATATCGCCGAGCGCTATGGCTGGGTGAATCGCACGCTAGACGATGACGACCTCGACTCATTTGTCGATGCGCTCGGCCGGCGTCTGGCATCGTTCGACCGCGAAACGCTGGCCACCGCGAAGGCTCAGATCAATCGGTTCGGGACGCCGACAGCTACCGAGCTTCAGTCGAGCAACGACGCGTTCTTCTCAACCCTGGCTAGGCCCGGTGCGCAGGCGCGACGCGCCAGGGTCCGCGGTATCGGTTACGGTGTTCCGAGCGACTTCGAATTGAACTTCGGCCGGTACCTCCCGGCGCTCGGGCGGCCGGACGGCGATGACAAGCCGCCGCACGGATCGTCGCCTTGATCGAGGCCGTTTACCCTTGAAGCCTCCACCGGTCGCAGCAGCGGTATCGAGCTTGCAGCGGCGCCGCCGTTCGCTGCCGAAGGAGTCGTCCGATCCCGCCGACTATTCCAAGCTCCCAGGGGCGGGCACTTTGCGGCCTGGGAACAGCCCAAGGTCTTTTCAGAAGAGGTTCGGGCAGGTTTCAGGTCGTTGCGTACATAAGAGATCATGCGGTGGTACGGCGCGCCGGGCGCGTCATCCACCGTGTCGCCAGGAGAAGGTTATGCCAACCTACCGGAAGGACCCCGAGGTCATCTCTAGGCTTTCGCCAGAGCAGTATCGCGTCACGCAGCAGGGCGCGACCGAATACCCTGGAAGCGGGGAGTATCTCTACAACAACGAACCCGGCATCTACGTGGACGTCGTGTCCGGGGAGCCGCTGTTCGCTTCGTCCCACAAGTTCGACCCCGGGACCGGCTGGCCGAGCTTCACCCGGCCGATCGATCCCATCAATGTGAACGAGCGCCCGGACGCCGCGGAGGGCGGCATCGAGGTGCGCTCGGCACATGGCGACAGCCACCTAGGCCACGTCTTTCCGGACGGCCCGAGTGATCGCGGTGGATTGCGCTATTGCATCAACTCGGCCGCGCTGCGGTTCGTTCATCGCGACGATATGGAGGCCGAAGGCTATGGGGCTTACTTGGACCAAGTGGAGGACGCCAATGTCTGAGGATCGCGCGGTTCTCGCTGGCGGCTGCTTCTGGGGCGTGCAGGACCTCATCCGCCGTTACGACGGCGTCCTGTCGACGCGGGTGGGCTACACCGGTGGTAGCGTCCCGCATGCCACCTATCGCAATCACGGCAACCACGCCGAAGCGCTGGAGATCACCTTCGACCCTGCGCGCATCAGTT
>DASWBA010000123.1:0-8433 GCA_036390825.1 Candidatus Dormiibacterota bacterium | reverse complement strand
ACGATGGAGACGGGTTGGGCTTCACCGGCCTCACGAACCAGCGCTGTCCGTTCGAACAGGAGCAGGTAGGGGTAGGCATCGCGGAGCCGGCGATGTCGAAACGCTTCGACGCGGCGGTCCCAGCCACTCGCCTGGGCGTCGACCACCGCGGGATTGGTGCCGGGGACGCCCACCGTCTCGGCCAGCGCATCAACGGTGCGCGTGCTCGAACCGGCCAGGTAGGTCTGCTGGATGACTGAGAGCAGGGCGCGCTCCACCGGACGTCGGGGTGACAGCAGGCGGCGCACGTAACTGCCACGATAGGCGACGGGCAGCAACGGGATCAGCGGGGCTCGCCGCCTGAACCGGCGCACCCGTCGTAACGGCGGCGGCGCAAGCCTGGGCAACATGGTTTCCTCCTGCGTGGAATTTGTCAGCGACGGACGAGTCGCCCGCGTGAGGCGATGGGGCGCGCACCGCGGCGCGGGTCGCTGGCGACGACGAGCGGGCGTCCGGCAAGCGTCTGGCGGCTTTGCGCCGGCGGAACGGTGGCGGATGTGACCATGAGCCACAGGCTATGTCGCGCTGGTCCGGATATCGTCAGGCAGCGGTAGCGGGATCCTGGCCTACAGCTGCAGGGTCTTGCGCGGCTCGATGAGGCACCGCCCGGTAAGGTCCAAAAAAGAGCCGGCGGTCGTGAGGGCGGGCGCGCGAGGTTGGGGAGGGGGGACTTTCTAGCCTCGACTTATCGCCGCGACCGTCAACGACCGCCGGCATCCGGTGCCCCGGGCCGCTGCATCTCCTGCTTGGATTCGACGCTGCCCGCGGGCGAGTCCGCGCAGTGGTCGGCGGAGAGAGTCAACCCGGCTGGTGTACGTGGAGGAGGATATCGCCGAGCGTGCGCGATGTCGGCCTCCAGTGGATGGGGATCCGTCCCCGGCGTTTGCAGGGCGTAGGTTTCCCCTCCCCCTCTGGGAAGGCGGGGTGGGGGCAGCTTACGCGGCGTCGAGCAGGCCGTAACGCGCGGCGCAGGCGAGCGCTTCCAGCTTCGAGTGGGCATCGAGCTTCTCCAGGATGTTCTGCACGTGACCGCGAACGGTGGTGAAGCCGATCCCTAGCTCCGCAGCGATGGCGCGGTTGTCGAGGCCATCGGCCATCAAGGAGAGGACTTCCGTTTCACGTCGCGTCAGACTCTCGAGCAATCGGCGACGGTCGGCCTCGTCCCGTGACATCTCATGGGCGCGGGCGAGCAGACGAGCCAGCTGCGTGGCCGGAATCAGCATCTCCCCTTCCACCGCACGGCGAATGGCTTCCACCACGTCGGCGGTAGCCCGTGACTTCGGCAGGTAGGCGCAGGCACCGGCGCGAACGGCGTTGATCATCGCCACCTCGCTCTCATCGGCGCTGAGAAAGATGATGGGCACCGCCGGCTGGCTCTCGCGGATGCGGCCGGCAACCTCCGGACCGCTGCCGTCCGGCAGGTGGGAATCCATCACCACCACATCTGGCTGCTGCAGCAGGGCCTGCCGCACCGCCTCCGCCGCTGTCGCCGCCGTCCCGACCACCTTGAGGTCGCCGGTGGCATTGATCATGGCGGCCAGCCCCTCCGACACCAGCAGGTGATCCTCGACGAGCAAGACCGTGATCGGCGCGCGCTCAGGCGGCATTCGCAAGCCCTTCCGTGGCGTCGGGGATCCAGTACTCCACGACGCAGCCGTTGCCGGCCGAGGATGTGATGCGAAACCAGCCACCGGCCATCTCGGCACGTTCGCGCATAGCGATCACGCCAAGATGCCCTGGGACCGACCCGTTACGGCTGCCATCGAAACCCACGCCGTCGTCGGCGATGCGGGTCAAGATGCCGTCATCCACGGCTGACACTGCACATTCGACGCGGCGGGCCCTGGCATGCTTGCGGATGTTGGCCAGGGCCTCCTGCGCAATGCGGTAGGCGATCACCTGTGTCTCCGATGCGGGGATGCGCTCCAGCGACGTTTCCAGCACGACCTCGATGGTGGTTTCTTGCTTCATCGCATCGAGGTACTGTCGCAGCGCCGCCGGAAGTCCGCCTTCATCGAGGGCGGCCGGCCGGAGCTCGAAGAGCAGGTGGCGCAAGCGGTCGGTCGATTGCTGCACATTTTGCTGCAGGCGGTCTACCTGCTCGATCTGGGCGGCGTCGTGCATGGCCTCGCGGAGCGCGAAGAGTCGCAGGCCAACGGCGAACATCGACTGGATCGAGTCGTCGTGGATATCACTGGCGATCGCCCGCCGCTCCTCCTCCTGGGCATGAACCAGCCGTCGAAGCAGGGCGCGACGGTTCTGGTCGACCTGCTCGAGCGTTTGCAGCGACTGGCGCAACGCGGCTTCGGTGCGGCGGCCCTCCGTCACGTCGATGGCGACCACGATGGCGCCCGTCGTGTTACCGGCCGCATCGCGGAAGGGCGCCAGGCTCAAGGAAAAGGTTCGCTCGCCCTGGGTCAGCTCCGCCCGTCCGTCAACCCCCGACAGGGCCTGCCGGATGCCCTCGACCACCCTGGGATGCCCGACGAAAAGCTCGGCGGCCGACCAGCCGACGGCCTCGCCTGGTTTCTTGCCGAGCGGGTCGGGGCCCACCCCGGCGGAGAAGGTGATCGCCCCGTTCCGATCGATGGCAAAGAGCACGATCGGCGCGCTGTCGATGATCGCCCGGACGCGCGCCTCGCTTTCACGCAGCTGGCGTTGGACCTCGAGGCGCTGCTCCAGCTCGTCGCGAAACATGGCCTGCTTGCGCTCGAGCTCAGCGGTCGAGGCGGCGGCGGCCCGCGCGCGCGCCCGGCTCACCCCTCGCGGCCAGGTGAACAGCCGGCGAATCGCGGCATCGACCGCGGAGCGGTCGGTGTCCATCCCGGGTATAACGCGGGGCCGGGTTCGACCGGGTCACGGTCGGGTGACGGTAGGACGACGCCCCAGTCCGTAACCCAGGCTCTGGATCTTCACGAAGACGGCGCGGCGCCGGCGGCGCGTTCGCCGCTGCCGGCGACGTCGCGGATCGGGTCGAGCCGGTAGCCGGCTCCCCGAACCGTCACGATCTCGAAGCCGAGCTTGCCGAAGCGACCGAGTTTCTCCCGCAACCAGCGGATGTGGACGTCGACCGTCTTGCGGTCACCGAGGTAGTTGTAGCCCCAGACCTGCTCCAGCAGGATCTCCCGGGTGAAGACCCGGCCAGGACGCCGGACCAGGTAGGCGAGCAGTTCCCACTCCTTGGGGGTCAGCTTCAGCTCGGCGTCGTCGACCATGGCGCGGCGCCCGGCCCGGTCGATCCGCAGCCGCCCGAGCCGGTCCTCCTCCACCTCGGCGCGCACATCTCGCTGCTCGCTGCGCCGGAGCACGGCGGTCATGCGGGCGAAGAGTTCCCGCAGCGAAAAAGGCTTGGTGATGTAGTCGTCGGCGCCCAGCTGCAGCCCGACGACCTTGTCGACCTCACTCTCCTTGGCGGTCAGCATGATGATCGGCACGTTGCTTTCCTGCCTGAGGATTCGGCAGACTTCCAGGCCGTTCAATTCGGGCAACATGAGGTCGAGCAGGATCAGATCGGGCCGCGAGTTCCGGGCGCGCGCAACCGCGTCGGCGCCATCCTGTGCGACGGTCACGACATATCCTTCTTTCTTGAGGTTGAAGGTGAGCGTGTCGCGGATGGTCGCGTCATCCTCGACGACGAGGATGCGCTTGGGCAACTTAACTGAGCTCCACGATCCGTCCGGTGTGCAGGAAGACCACGTCCTCGGCGATGTTGGTGACCCGGTCCGCAATCCGCTCCAGGTCCTTGGCGAGAAAGAGCAGGATGGCGGCCCGCTGGACATTGGTCGGGTCGTCGACCATGTAGCGGACCAGCTCATCCCAGATCTTGTGGTACAGGACGTCGACCTCGTCATCGCGCTCGGCGATGGCGCGCGCCCGATCCTCGTCCGCCTCGATGACGGCGCCCAGGATCTCGTGTACCTGTGACTCCGTGAGCTCGGCCATCTTGGGAAGGTCGACGTAGGGCTTCAACTGGGGCAGGTCGTTGAGCCGGAGCGCCGCCCGGGCAATGCCGACCGCATGATCTCCCATCCGCTCCAGCTCGAGGACCATGTGCTGGAAGCTGACGATCAGGCGGAGGTCGCGGGCCACCGGCTGCTGAGTCGCCATGATCATGAAGGCCCGCTCGCGCAGCTGCCGGTGCAGCTCATTGACGTCCTGATCACGGGCGATGACCATCTTCGCCAGGGCGTTGTCGCGATCGACCAGGGCCCGCATCGAGTCGGCGATCGCCTGCTCGACCATACTGCCCATGCGGACCACGCCGGATTTCAGCTCGGCAAGCTCCTGGTCGAAAAGAGTACGGGTAGTGGCCACGACGGTTGTTCTACCCGAAGCGGCCGGTAATGTAATCCTCGGTCCGGCTGTCTTTCGGGCGATTGAAGATGTCGTCGGTCGGACCGAACTCGATCACCTCGCCCGCCCGCTTCTGGTTCATCAGCATGAAGGCGGTGAAGTCGGACGCGCGGGCCGCCTGCTGCATGTTGTGCGTCACGATCACGATCGTATACCGCTCTTTGAGTTCTTGCATGAGTTCTTCGATACGTAGCGTGGCGATCGGGTCGAGCGCCGATGCCGGCTCGTCCATCAGGACGACTTCGGGCTTGACGGCGAGCGCGCGTGCCAGGCACAAACGTTGCTGCTGCCCGCCGGAGAGGTTGAGGGCGGACCGTCGCAATCGGTCCTTGACCTCGTTCCACAGCCCGGTGTCCTTCAGGCTTTCTTCGACCACCTCGTTGATCCGTTGCTTCGACCAGCCGAGCATGTGCGGACCATAGGCGACATTATCGAAGATCGATTTTGGAAAGGGGTTCGCCCGCTGGAACAACATGCCGACCTGCCGGCGAAGGTTGATGACGTCGGTATCGGGCGACAGCACGTTGTGACCGTCGATCAGCACCTCGCCGGTGGCACGGGTGCCCGGGACCAGGTCGTACATCCGGTTGAACACGCGCAGGAAGGTTGTCTTGCCACAACCGGAAGGGCCAATCAGGGCAGTGATCTTGCGTGCCTGGACGGACAGGGAGGCCTCGTGCAGCGCCTGGAAGTCGCCGTAGAAGAAATTCACCTGGCGAGCGTCGAGCTTGACCTCGATGTTAGGGTCGGGCACCGGCGGCGGGGCCACCTCAGTCTGCATCGTTGTCCAAGCCATCATTCTCCCATCGACCGCCACTAGCGCTGGATCCGCCGGACATAGACCCGGGCCAGGATGTTGGTGGTCGCCACCAGGATCACGAGCAGCAGGGCCGCCGCCCATGCCTGGTCCTGAAGGTTGGGGTAGGGAACCAGGGCATTGCGGAAGACCGTGAGCGCCAGGGCGCCCATTGGCTGCAGCGGGTTGGTCTGCACGATGTCGTTGCCGAAAGCCGTGAAGAGGAGCGGCGCCGTCTCGCCCGCGGCGCGCGCCATCGCCAGCAGCGCCCCGGTGACGATGCCGCCGAGCGCGGCCGGTACCACGATTTCGAGCGTGACGCGCCACCGGGGTGCGCCCAGGGCTAGGCCGGCCTCACGAAGCGAGTTGGGAACCAGCAGCAGCGCGGTCTCGGTGGCCCGAAGGATGACCGGCAGCATCAGCACCGCCAGGGCAATCGATCCCGACACCGCTGAGAAGTGATGCGTCGTCAGGACTACCACGGTGTATCCGAAGATGCCGAAGGCGATCGAGGGTAGGCCGGTCAAGACATCGCTGATGAAACGGACCGTGTCGCCCACCTGGTTGCGTCCGTACTCCGAGAGGAAGATACCGATCAAGGCACCAACCGGAACCGCTAACAGCGATCCAATGCCGACGATCACGAGGGTGCCAATGATGGCGTTGAGCACGCCGCCACCTGGGACCCCCTGTGGATGCGGTGACTGCGTAAAGAATCCCGGGGTCAGTAGCCCGGGCAAACCCTTGATGATGACGAAGAGGAATAGGACCAGGACCGGAATGGCGGCCACCATTACGCAGAGAACGACCAGCGAGCCGACGACGCGGTCGACCAGGATGCGGATAAAAGGACGGCTCATGTCGCGGCCCGGCCCGATCCCGAAAACCGCCAGATCAGAAGGCGGGCCAGGACGTTGACGACGATCGTGATCAGCACCAGGACCACCCCCAGGTAGAAGAGCGAACCGAGGTACACGTTGCCGGTAGCTTCGGTGAATTCGTTGACGATCACGCTCGGCAAGGTATATCCCGAGGCAAACAGCGAGGCGCTGATCTGCATCGTGTTGCCGATCACCATGGTGACCGCGATCGTCTCGCCGAGGGCACGCCCCAGCGAGAGCAGTACGGCGCCGGTGATGCCGACTCGTGCGTAGGGGAGGATCACCGACCACATGGTCTCGGCGTTGGTGGCGCCCAGCGCCAGGCTGGCTTCGCGGAGCTCGCGAGGAACGGCGCGAATGACGTCACGGGAGAGGGCGATCATGATCGGGAGCACCATGATGGCGAGCACCAGGCCGGCCGTCAGGAACCCGTAGCCGGACGGCGTCCCCCTGAACAACGGGAGGAACCCAAGGGTGTGCTGGAGGAATGGATCGACCTTGTCACGCATCAGGGGGGTCAGGATGAAGAACGCCCAGAGCCCGATCACGACGCTGGGGATGCCGGCCAGCAACTCGATCAGAAACGACAGGGGGCCGCGAAGCAAGCTAAGGCGGGCGTCTTCGGCGAGGAAGAGGGCTGCGCCCAGTCCGATCGGAAAGGCGATCAGCAGGGCGATCGCCGAGGTCACCAGGGTTCCGTAGATAGGTGTCAGGGCACCGAACTGGTTTCTGACCGGATCCCAGGTGCGGCTGGCGAAGAAGCCGAGCCCGAATTTCGTGATCGCGGGCAGCGCCGGAACCACCAGCGCGATGATGAAGATGACCGCAATCAGCATCATCAGCGCAGCCGCGGCGTAGGCGATGACGCGGAAGGCACGGTCGCCCAAAACGAGCCGCCGCTGGCGGCTCGCAGCCACCAGCGGCGTGGGAACCATCCGCTCGGCGGCAGTTCCGCGACTCATTGCGACGTCAGGACGCGGCGGGGACGTTGAGGAGGGGGCTGCCTCCCGACGTGACGGTCTTCAGCGAATTGATGTCGTCTTTGACGATGTTGGATGGAAGCCTCGCGTAGTGGACATTGGCGGCATACTGCTGGCCGTCGGTGACCAGCCAGTCGAGGAAGTCGACCATCGCGGTGCCCTTGCTCTTGTCGGCCTGGTCAATGTAGAGCATCAGCCAGCTGTAGCCGCTGATCGGGGCACTTTTCGCCCCGGGCGCGTCCACGATCGAGAACTGGGTTGGGTTGACGGCGAGGAACTGGCTGGCTGCCGCCGTCGCGCCGTCGGGGCTGGGGATGACGAAGTTACCGTCGTGGTTCTGAAGCGACGCCTGGGTCATGTTGGTCTGGATCACGTAGGCGAGTTCGACGTAACCGATCGCGCCGGGCGTCTGCTTGATGGTGGTGGCGACTGCCTCGTTGCCCTTGGCGCCCTGGCCGACCGGCCAGGAGACCGACTTGCCTTTCCCGACCTTGCTCGACCAGTCAGCACTGACGGCCGACAGGTAGTCGGTGAAGATGTAGGTCGTCCCGCTGCCATCCGACCGATGGACGACGGTGATCGCCTGGTTGGGCAGGCTCACGCCGGTGTTGTCGGCGGCCAGCGCCGGATCGTTCCACTTCTTGATGGTTCCGAGGAAGATCCCCGCGATCGTCTTGGGCGTCAGCTTCAGCTGACCGTTCGAGACGCCGGACAGGTTGTAGGCCAACGCCTCGGTGCCCAGAGTCGATGCGATCTGGACAACCTTGTCGCTTCCACCCGCGGAGGCGAGCTCCGATGCGTTCATCGGCACGTCGCTGGCGCCGAAGTCGACGGTCTTCTTGATCAGCTGCTGGATGCCGGCTCCAGATCCGATCGACTGGTAGTTGACGGTAACCTGGCGGAACTTCTGGTTGTAGGCGAAGCGGGCGGCGTCATAGAACGGAGCGGGGAACGTCGCGCCGGCTCCGGTCAGCCCGGCTGCGGGCGGCACCAGGGCACCGCCGGTGGACGGATTGGTGGCAACGCTGGTTCCGCCACAAGCGGCGAGCGAGACGGCCGCGCCCACCGAGAGGGCGATAAGAACGCGTTTCATGCTGGCGATGTTTCCTCCTTCCGAATGAGCAAATTAGGGCCTTTTGGATCCGTTTTTGATCCTATCGACCGGGCGTAATCGCACGGCGCGTACAGGGTTAACGGGAGGTTAACGGCGCCCGCGGAAGCCGCACTCGAACGACGGAGCCGGCGCCCGGCGTGCTATCGGCGGTGATGGTGCCGCCCTGGAGCTCAACCAGGTGTCGGGCGATCGACAGCCCCAGGCCGCTGCCAGGCTGGCCTCCGCGGGCACGATCCACCTTGTAAAAGCGCTCGAAGATCCGGGGCAGGT
>DASWBA010000122.1:0-6756 GCA_036390825.1 Candidatus Dormiibacterota bacterium | reverse complement strand
CATCCGCACCGCCGACGGTGTGATGGTGAGCCCGCGTTCCTCAGCAAGCTTGCGCACCCAGCCGGCCCGATCGGATCGGCGCGGCGGCTCGAAGCGCAGGATGCGAGCACGCTTGTCCTTCTCGAGGGTTGCGATCGTCTTGTACAGCGCATTGCCGGGGGCGACCAGGACATGCGCGACCACCACCAGGTGGGTCGTGTCGGGGATCCCCTCCAGGTAGGCGGCAGCTCGCTCGGCGCCCGCCCCCTTGTCGCGCTTGCCGGTCAGCAGGCCCCAGTCGCGCAGCACGAGCACCCGAAGCGAATCGATGAAGGGTAGCGTGCCGGCCTTCTCGGCGAAGGCGTCGGCACTCAACGCGTCCGCCTGGATGTCCTCGTAGTTGAACTCCAGCGTCAGCCCGGTGCGAAGCGGCTCGAGGAGATCCCGTGCGGCCCGATCGACGAGATAACTTTCACCGCCGTGGATGAGGGTGATCACGCCGGCGCGACGACGCGGTCGATCTTGGCGGCCATGTAGAAATCGCTCTCGGTCAGGCCGTTGATCTTGTGCGTCCAGAGATAGACGCGCACCTCGCCCCATCGCACATAGAGATCCGGATGGTGATTCTCCGCCTCGGCCAGCGGCGAGATCCGATTGACGAAATCGACCGCCTCGAGCCAGTTCTTGAACTTGAAGTATTTGATGAGTTTCTTATCCGCTTCGACCAGCCAGCCCTCGAGTTGTTGCTGCAGGGGGACGATCTCGTCATGGGTCAGCGGCGGCGTGCCGCCGCGGCAGGGGATGCATTTCTGATCGGCAAGATTCGTCGCCATTTAGTTATGCCTCCCCATCTGGGGGAGGGCAGGGTGGGGGCTCTCAACTTTAGCGATCGTCGCGCGCTCTGCGTCATCGGGGCCGGTCTCCAACCAGGCGTCGCAGATCTCCCTGGCGACGGCTTCCGGCGTCGCCCGCAGGCTCATCACCAGTACGTTGGCGTCGTTCCAGCGGCGGGCGCCCCTGGCCGTTTCGGCATCGGCGCACAGTGCGGCGCGGATCCCGGGCACCTTGTTGGCCGCGATCGAGACGCCGGTCCCGGTCCAGCAAAACAGGACGCCCTGCTGGCAGGCGCCGGAGGCAACCCGCTCGCCGACCTCGTGGCCGACGTCGACCCAATCCATCGGCCGGTCGTTCAACGGACCGTGCAGCTCGACATCGATGCCGACGCCACGCAGGTGATCCACAACGGCATCGGTCACGTGCGTCCGCTCATCACTGCCGATCGCCATTCGCATGGAACAATCTTAGCGACGTGAAGACGCCGCATCGAGATTGGTGGCGCGCGGCCTCGGTGACCCGTTGGCAGATTCCGACGAGCGCATTGGCGGTCGCAGTTGCCGTGCTGACGGTCGTGCTCGCGCTGGCCATCATTTTCGAGATCTCATCATCCGGCGTGCGCTCGCTGCCGCCGCAGGTGGGCGCGAGTGCGCCGCAGCCACTGGGCAATGGTCTTTCGCGTTACTTTCCCCGCTCAGGGCGAGCTAGCCTGGGCGTGATGTATCGGCTTCAGCTTTACACGCATTGCGGGCTCGACTGGCCGCAGACGCTGGATTTCGATGGCAGTTTCTGGGAACCGATCGGGCCTGGGCCTGCGTCGGACGGCAATGGGAATCCACCCGCCGGCTTCGGTAACCCGATCGATCGGGGAACCATCACGCTGATCTCGCCGTTGCAGGCGCAGTACCGTAGCAGTACCGGCACGGTGATGCAGTGGAGCCGTCGCCCCGGTCCGCAGATTTCCGGAGGTTGCCTCTAGCGGCTAGCCACCGATCTGGCTCATGGTCTTGCCCGGCCGGACGAAATCGGCCTGGCCGATCTTGTGGCCCTCTTCTTTCTGCCAGACCCCGGCCGCGATGAAGTCGCGGATCTCCGTGTCCGAGGCGCCGCCGCGAAGCAAGGCCTTGACGTCGTGCTCCTGGATGGAAAAGAGGCAGGTGCGCAGGTGCCCTTCGGCGGTGAGCCGGATCCGATTGCACACTTTGCAGAAGGCATCGCTGACGGACGGGATGACGCCGATACCGCCCTGGCTGCCATCGCGAAACTTGAACCGCGTGGCCGGCGCCGGCCGCTGATCCGCGACGGGCTCGAGCGGAAACTCGCGGTCGATGGCTTCGATGATGTCGCGGCTCGCCACCACCGCGTCCATCGACCAGATGCCGTCGGCATCGAGCGGCATGAACTCGATGAAGCGGACTTCATATCCCTCGCGTCGCGCGAGCCTGGCAAAATCGAGGATCTCGTCATCGTTGCGCCCGCGCATCACGACCATGTTGAGCTTGATCGGGCTGAACCCCGCGGCGCGCGCCGCGGCCAGACCGCGGAGTACGCGGTCGAGCGCATCGCGCCGCGCCAGGTCCTTGAAACGGTCGGAGTGCAAGGTATCCAGGCTGACGTTGAGCCGCTTGAGGCCCGCTGCGCGCAACGCCGCGGCCTTTTCCTCAAGAAGGATGCCGTTAGTTGTCATCGCGATATCGACCGTTGGATCGATCGCCGCGATCATGGCGGTGAGCTGCTCGATGCCCTTGCGCACCAGCGGCTCGCCGCCCGTCAGCCGGATGGTTCGAACGCCTGACCGCTCGACCAGGATGCGGGTCACCCGGACGATCTCCTCGAAGGTCAGCACCTCCTCGCGGGCCAGCCAGGGCAGCCCGGCCGCCGGCATGCAGTAGACACAGCGGAAGTTGCAGCGGTCCGTCACCGAGATCCGCAGGTCGTCGGCAATGCGCCCGAAGGTGTCGCGGAGATGGACGACAGGTTGGGGGCTGGGCACGAAATTAGTATATGGGGCGTGCAACTCGGCGTCATGCCCCCGTTCACGCCGATGGAGGCGAAGGTCCAGGCCGAACTGCCCCGGGGCGAGGCCTGGCAGTACGAGCCGAAGTGGGATGGCTTCCGGGCGGTCGCCTTCAAAGACGGCGATGAGGTCGTGATTCACAGCCGGAATCAGAAGCCGCTCACCCGGTATTTCCCCGAGCTGGTCCCGGCGATCCAGCGGATCAAGCCGAAGCGCGCCGTCCTCGACGGCGAGATCGTGATCTTCTCTGGCTACGGCACGGATTTCGAAGCCATGCAGCTCCGCATTCACCCCGCCGCATCGCGGGTGAACATGCTGGCGAAGGAACAGCCGGCGACATACATCGCCTTCGACCTGCTGGCGGACGCCGACGAGAGCATGCTGGACCGGCCGCTAAAGGAACGGCGCCAGCGGCTCGAGAAGCTGCTTGGCCCCAGGCCAGAGTCGATCCTGCTCAGCCCGGTCACGCGCGATCGCGAGATCGCGATCAACTGGCTCAAGAAATATCGCGGCACCGGACTCGACGGCATCGTTGCCAAACGCGTCGAGGGCGTCTACAAACCTGGTGAGCGGGCCATGATCAAGGTCAAGGAGCAGCGCACGGCCGATGTGGTTGTGGGCGGCTTCCGCTGGGGCAGCGACGGCAAACGGGTCGGGTCGCTCCTCCTGGGCGTGTATCGCGGCAAGAGTTTCGAGTTCATTGGGCACACCTCCGGATTCGACGACGCCGAGCGGCGCGACCTGGTCAAGTTGCTCGAGCCCCTGCGCGAGGGCACCAGTTTCGAAGGCGGCCGCGCGCCGGGCGGACCGAGTCGGTGGTCTCAGGGCCGCGACCTCGCCTGGGAACCGCTACGGCCGGAGCTCGTGTGCGAGGTTGCGTTCGATCGACTGGAGAATGGGCGCTTCCGTCACGGGGTCGGCTTCGTCCGCTGGCGGCCGGACAAATCGCCGAAGTCCTGTACCCTCGCCCAGCTCAAAGCCGAGGCCTCCGTCGAGCTCAAGACGCTGTTCACGTAGCCCTCGTGAAGCTGCCTCGGGCTCAGCCGTATTCCGATTTGTCAATATTAATATCAAATTATGATATAATTCTGCGCTGACGTTAATCCAGAGATACCAACACACCAAGGGGAGGGTGCAAGCATGATGCGTGATCTAAAACAGGTTGACCTCAAGCAGGTCCGTGACGAGGTCGCGGACCGCGTCGGTCGGGCGGCAAAAGAGCTGACCAGCGGAGCCGGGAACGCGGCCCGCGAGCTGGGCGCGTCGGCCGAGGAGTCCATCTCGACGCAAATCGGCAAGCAGGCTAGGCTCGCGCGGAGCCGGATGCCCCGACGCGGCGGTTCGCCGCGGCTGTCGATCCTGACGGGCGCCATCGCCGGCGCGGCGGCGGTGTATTTCTTCGATCCGGAGCGCGGCCGCGCCCGGCGCGCCCAGCTCGCCGATTGGGTCGGCACCCGCGCTCGTCGCGGCTGGCAGGCCGCCAACCAGCTCGGCGCGCGGACGAGTTCCAGCGCCGCGGCGCTCCCGCAGCGCATGGTGCAGCTGCGCTCGATGCGACCCCGCCCGGCCGATGACCTGACCTTGCGCGATCGGGTCGAGAGCGAAGTCTTCCGCAACGCCGACCTGCCGAAGGGTCAGATCAATTTCGAGGTCGAGTCGGGCGTCGTGACGATTCGCGGCCAGGTGGAAAACGCCTACCAGATTGCCAACGTCGAGAAGGCCGTCCTCAAGGTGCCGGGAGTGGCTGGCGTCGAGAACCTGCTGCACGTCGATGGTACGCCGGCGCCCAACAAGTCCGAATCCCGAAAGAGCGCCTCTAGCTAGATCGAACTCAGTCGGTTTTGAGCGGTCGGCTCCCCCCGCCGGCCGCTCTTTCTTTTGCCTCAGGGGCGAGGCACGCTCGTGCCATGATCAGAAAGGTGAACCAGGGGATCGCCTCGCAACCCAGCCGGATCGAAGTCCCCGCTGGCGCGCTCGTGGTATTGATCGGCGCGGCGGCCTCGGGTAAGTCGACCTTTGCCGCCGCTCATTTCGTCGCGGCGTCCGTGGTCTCGTCGGATGGCTTACGGGCGGAGATGTCGGAACCACCGCCTGATGACGTGGTTTTCGCCGCCCTGCATCGCCAGGTCCAGGCGAGTCTGGCTGCCGGCCTCGTGGCCGTTGTCGACGCGACCAATATCGACTGGATGTGGCGCGCTGGGCTCATGGTCGACGCGCGCCGCTATCGACGCCCGGCGATCGCCATCGTCTTCAACCTGCCGCTCGACGTCTGCCTCGCCCGCAACGCCGCGCGCTCGAGGAAAGTCCCAGCGTCGGTCATCCGCCGGCAAGTCGCTGACCTGACCCGCGACATCGAGCGGCTCGACCTGGAGGGCTTCGCCGCCGTGCACGTGCTGCGCTCGGCGGCGGACGTCGATGGCGTTCGGGTGGACATAGAAAAGGGCCCGGTGGCCCGGGCCCTCACGTCGTAGGCGTCAGTTAGTCGCGCTCTCCGCAAGCCGTGGCGACGGCCGTAACGGCCGCCCGCACCGCGGTGAGGTCCACCGGGGTCGGCAGCTTGACCAGGCCGCTCCACTCTTCCGGTCGCCAAACGGGTAGGAGCGCCTTCAAACTGGTGAGCGCCGCCTGGCACGCGGCCGTCGGCTGCGGCTGGCACGCCGTGCGGGTCGCCGTCAGCGCCTGGCTCCAATGCTGCGCTTCGGCGAGGTCCTCCGCACGATCTGATGCGAGGGCTGCCGCCGAGAGCGACTGTTGCGCGGTCGCGGCCCGCTCCGCCGCGTCCTCGGTCACGTCGGCCTGGTGCATCGCCTTGAGCGTGTTGATCGCCTGCAGGCAAGCGGCCGTCGTTTGGGGCGCGCGCGGCGCGATGGGTTTGACGGCTACGACCGGCTTCTCCGCCGGCTCGGCCGTCTTGTCGCTGTCGGTGCTGCGGGTGGCCATGGTCACGGTGTCTCGATCTACGACTCGTATCACGGTCGTCGTCGCCGCCACCAGGCTGACCAGGCTCCCGGAGCCGCGGGGGGTCGTCGTGGTGCTGGCACTGGCCGTCAGGGTCGCCAGCGCCAGCGCGGCGACGGCTCCCAGAATGATCGCTTTGATTCGCACGATTCGTCCTCCTTGCGGGGTAATCGCCTTCTACAACGGCGGAGGCCTAGCTCGCTTACGCCCGGTAAAGAATCATCTAGGCTGAACTCGAACGACTGTTCGGTGCCGCAGCCATTAGGCAACCGAGCCATGATCAACGGGTGTCAGCTACTCGACCCAACGATAGATCTGCCCGTCTCGCAGCGCATAGCGGCCGAGAAGTCTTTCGACCGGCGTCGCGGCGAGATGAGCCAGTACTTTTTCCGGCCCCGGATCACCTCTCCATTCGGGCGCGTCCAGTGAAGATATGGATGCAGCAACGGAGTCAGGGTGTTCCAGTCTCGCCGCTTGATTGCGGCCAGCACCTGGTGTGGCGTGAGATCTCCGGCCCGACGCACGCTATACCTGCTGTTCGCACCAGGCGTAGAGGGCGTTGTACACCGGCGTCTCGAGCCGGATCTTCTCGAGGTCGTCCTCACCATGAGTCAGTCCAAAGCCGTGGGCGATCGCCTTCAAGCCTGCTGCCTCGGGCACGATGTCGATGTCGGACGCTACGTCCGCGCCGTGAACGATTCGGGCGAGCCGCTGCAGGGCCGGGTCGGTGAGCTGGTACTTGACGATGATCGACTCAAAACTGCACCGTCCATCCACATGCCCGAGTTCGGCGCCCTTGACGTCAAAGGGTATCGCCCCCTCTCGCTGCGCCACCGCCGGAACCTCGTCAGCAGGGACGAAGAGAAACTCTGCGTCCGGATCAACGAAGCGCCGGATGAGCCAAGGACAGGCAATCCGGTCGACATTGGCATTCTTTCGCGTGACCCACTTCATCCCTGAACCTCCTT
>DASWBA010000121.1:0-3558 GCA_036390825.1 Candidatus Dormiibacterota bacterium | reverse complement strand
AGCAAGAAGGTTTCGATCCGCGGGATGTGCAGCAGCCAGGCGATCAGGCCCATCGCGGCCGCTGCCAGGCCGACGGCGGCCACGGCGATTCCGTAGGGGAGGTAGCGGCGGAGCATCCGCTCAAACAATACGCAATTGATGGAGAAAAGCTAGTGGCCCAGTACCAGCTTGACGATATTGGTCCTTGAGCAGTAGGCTAGGCGGCCGGTAACAGCAAATATGCACAGGGAGGTATCACTGTGAGGATTGCTGGTAACGAAAGCCGAAGCCGGCATCGACCAGGCGCGGCCCGAGCCGTTCGACGCATTGTTCGGTGCTGGCCATCTGTCACGGGCCCCAGCTGTTGATGACGGCGCGGGTGGTCAAGGGACGCAAGATGACCGCCTGGATCACGATCCAGGATGACCTGTCGCAGGTTGGGACGAACGTCGTCGACCAGGAGGTCGTGGTCGATAAGAACCTCGTGACCTCGCGTCAGCCAAGCGACATCCTGGCCTTCATCCGGGAGTCGATCAAGTTGTTGGAGAAGGTACCGGTCGGAACGCGTTAGCAGGTGAGACTCCGGACTTGAGATGTCGGCGCCGGTGCGCCGGCATCTTTCTTATTTAATGGCGGGAATGCGCCCCAACTGGTCGATGAGGCAGATCCTTCTTGCCGCGGCGCCCATCGCCATTGCGGTCTTTGTGTTTGGCGCCTCGTTCGGAGTGCTCGCCGTCGCGGCGCGCCTGCCCACCTGGTCGGTCGTGCTGATGTCGATGCTGGTCTTTGCCGGCTCGGCCCAGTTCGCCGCCCTCGGCGTGATTGCCGCCGGCGGCAGCGTGTTGACCGCGATCTTTGCCGGTGCGCTCCTCAACCTTCGTTTCATCGCTACCGGGATCGCGGTGGCGCAATCGCTTCCAGGCGGCCGATTTCTGCGCTCGTTGCTGGCCCAGCTCTCGATCGATGAGAGCTATGCGATGTCGGTTCGTGCGGGTGAGCCCGGCCGGCCAGACGGCCGGACCTTGCTGGTGACCGGCGCCCTGCTGTACATCGTCTGGGTGCTGGGGACCGTGATCGGAGCCCTGCTCGGCCCGGTTCTGGGTGACCCGAAGCGACTCGGGCTCGATGCGGCGTTTCCCGCCGGCTTCGTAGCCCTCCTCTGGCCGATGCTGTCTGGGCATCATGCCGTGCGATGCGCTATCGGTGGGGCGGCGGTCGCCCTGGCGCTCGCACCGTTCACCCCGCCTGGCATTCCGCTGGCAGGAGCCGCCGTGGTCGGGTTATGGCTGGCCCGCTAGCCGTGGCGCTGGTGCTGGGGCTCGCCGGCCTGTCGTTCATCATGCGGGCGACCGGTGCTCTACTGCCGAACCTGCCGGCCGCGGTCACGGAGCGGACCGGCGGGCTGGCGCCGGCGTTGCTCGCGGCCCTGGTTGCGATCCAGCTGACCGGCCCAACCGGGGTGGTCCGCCTCGATGTCAAGGTGCCGGCCGTGCTGGTTGCCGCGGTGCTGGCGGCGCTGCGCGCGCCGTTCATCGTGTGCGTGATCGCCGGCGCACTGGTCGCTGCCCTTTTACGTGCGCTCTTTCACTTCTAACGTTTCTTGGCGTCGACGGCCCGCTGCAGTTGGGCTTTGTTCATCCGGGAGCGCCCCTTGATGCCGCGCTCGCGCGCCTCGTTGCGTAGCTGGTCGTAGGTCCGGCCCTTCGATCCGGTGTGGGAGCGCAAGCCACCGCGCCGCTCGGGCGAGATGTCCTCGATCGAGGTCCGGCTCGCCACCTTCGATTCGCCGGCGCGAGCCCGGTCCTTGTTGACCGTCCGGGCGGCGATCTCTTCGGCTTTGCTGTCCCCGGTTCCGCGCTCCTCGAGGCTCTCCTTGATGTGCTTGTACTGGCGCTCGCGTTTGGGGCTCCACGCAGTCTGCGGCATCGTGCTCAACCTCCTACAGGTTCTCTTTCCTATGTAGCAGGTGGGCTGCCCGCGAAGCAAGAAACCTTGACATCCCCCTGAAGGTCACCCATCATGAAGCGGACTTCTTGAGGCGAACGTCTTACCCTACGTCCGGCTACAGCCTCGGGACGCGCGGCCGCCGCTCGGCGCGCGGTCTCCGTGCTCGTCCGCGACGCCGCACGCCGGTGATCCGGCTCCTGATCGTGGTCGTCGTCCTCGTGCTGGGCAGCCGGGCCTTTTCGCTGTTGCAAAACCACCACGACATGCGCACCGTCGCGGCCACCAAGCACACCCCAAGCCCGCATCCCGCGGTCGCGGCTCGCCCAGCGCCGACTCGACCGGCGCCAACCGCGACCCCATCACCACCGCGGCCATCGGTTGCCGCCCAGCTGCCGCAGGTCAAGGTCCCGGTGTTCAGCGCCAGCTGGCTGCGGACGCATCCCATCGCCGAGGTCCCCTCGATCAAAGGCCGGGCCGCCATCGTCGTCGACCTGACCGCCGGGCAGATCCTCTACCAGCAAAATCAGGGCACGCGCTATCCGGAGGCTTCGCTGACCAAGATGATGACCGCGATGGTGGCGGCCGACCTCGTGCCGCTCGATACGGTGATCACCGTGCCGGAGGCCGCCACCCAGGTCGAACCCAACCACATGGGGATCAGCACCGGGGAGAAGCTGAGCGTGCGCGAGCTGCTCGAGGGGATGCTCCTCGACTCGGGCAACGACGCGGCCGAGGCGATCGCGATGCGCATCGTCGACCGGCCGAAGTTCATCGATTTCATGAACCAGAAGGCGGCGGCGCTCCATCTGCGGGCGACGCACTTCACCAATCCCAGTGGGTTGGACGATACCGATCACTACAGCTCGGCCTATGACCTGGCTGTCGTCGGAGCGACGCTGCTCGCTGATTACCCGGACCTGCGGGCCATCGTGGGGTCGAAGCAGGTGTCGATCTATGCGACGCCGCAGCACAAGGCGTTCGACCCGATCAATATCGATCGGCTGCTCTGGACCTATCCCGGCGCGATTGGCATCAAGCCTGGCTACACCGGCGCCGCTGGCTACTGCCTGGCCGCGGCTGCGACCCGGAACGGTCGCACCATCCTGGTGGTGGTCCTCGGGAGCACGCAGCATTTCACCGACGCCGCGACCCTGCTGGACTTTGGATTCAGGCATCCAGTAACCCACTAATAACCCACTAAGATTCGCCTGACATGGGCGACATCGGTGAGATCTTCAAGCTCGGTATTCCATGGACCCATCTCGTCATCCGGGCCGTCATCATCTATGTGGTCTTCTTCATCGGCCTCCGCCTCTTCGGCAAACGCGAGCTTGGCCAGTTCACGACCTTCGACCTGGTGCTCGTGCTGCTGGTCGCCAATGCCCTGCAGCCGGCGATCACCGGCCCCGACAACTCGGTCACCGGCGGCGTGATCATCATTGCCATCCTGTTGGTCTTCAACCGCGCGGTTGCCTGGGTACGCAGTCGCTGGCCCTGGTTCGATGCCCTGATCGATCCACCCCCGACCGTGGTGGTCCAGGACGGCCAGATCAGCAAGCCGGCACTGGAGAAGGAAGGACTCAGCGAGACCGACGTCGAAATGGCGATCCGGGAGCACGGCATCGACAAGCT
>DASWBA010000120.1:0-7559 GCA_036390825.1 Candidatus Dormiibacterota bacterium | reverse complement strand
AGCAGCATCTGGTGCAGGTCGCGGATGGTCCGCTGAAACAGCTTCATTCCTGGATCGCCTTGACCTTGAAGTACGAGTCCTCGCGGCTCGGCGCGTTGCGCAGTGCCGCCTCGACGGGCAGGCACGGTTCGCGCCGGTCTTCACGCATCACGTTGCGCTCCTCGAGGGGATGGGCGGTGGCCGAGACCGTCGAGGTATCGGCGCGCTTCAGCGCATTGATCGCGGTCAGGATGTGGCGCAGCTGATCACGGTAGCGAACGACCTCGTCTTCGGTGATCCCCAACCGCGCGAGACGCGCGACGTGCTCGACTTCACGGGACGAAAGCTCGGACTCGGGTTCGGGCAAGACTTATAGATTAGAAGAAGTCAGGCGATCAACGCGCTGTTCAGCCCGGCCTGCGTCCGAAGCCAGGGGCCAAGCGGCCCCGCGGCTGCCGGACGGCCGATGTGGAAGCCCTGAAGGTAGTCGCACCCGTACTCGCGCAGCAACGCGGCCGTTGGCTCATCTTCGACCCCTTCGGCGACGACGGTTAGCCCGAGGCTGTGGCCGAGGTCGATGGTGGAGCGCACGATGGCGGCCCCATCGCGGTTGGTCGCCATGTCCACGACAAACGACTTGTCAATCTTGATCTCGCCAACTGGGAGCCGCTTGAGGTAGGCCAGCGAGGAGTAGCCGGTGCCGAAGTCGTCGACCGAGATCTGGACCCCGGTGGCGTGCAGCCGCTGCAGCGTGTCTTCGGCTTCGTTCGCGATGATCGTGCCCTCGGTGATCTCGAGACTCAGCTTCTCGGGCGCGACCTGCCAGGTGCGCAGCAGCTGCGCCACGGCGTCCGGGAGTTCAGTATCGAGCAGGTTGCGAGCCGACAGGTTGACCGAGACTCCGACCTCGATGCCGGCCTTCGACCACGCGTGGACCTGGCCGAGCGCCTCGTTGAGCACCCAGGCGGTCAACGGCTTGATGAGGTTGGTCTGTTCGGCCGATGGGATGAAGTCGTCCGGCGGCAGCAGCCCGTGGACCGGGTGGCCCCAGCGGACCAGCGCCTCGACCTTGAGGGGCTTGCCGTCGACGGTCGACACGATCGGCTGGTAGTGGAGCACCAGCTCGAACTGATCGATCGCGTAGCGGAGCTTCCCGACCAGGGGTACCCCCTCGCCGTTCTCCCCGCCCTCCTGATCGATCGAGTAGACGCTGAAGCCGCTTCGGGCCCGCTTGGCGGTGTACATCGCGACGTCGGCTCGACGGATCAGGGTCGGCGCATCGTCGGCATGTTGGGGAAACGCCGCGATTCCGATGCTGAGGCTGACCGCGATGGACTGGTCGTCGACGATGAAGGGCTGGTCCATGGCGTTGAGGATCTTCTCGGCGATCAGCACCGCGCGGCTCACGTCGGTTGCACCCCAGGGAACCACGGCAAACTCGTCGCCGCCATAGCGGGCGACCGTGTCCGCCTTGCGCAGCACGCGCCGCATGCGCTCGGCCACCTGCAGCAGCAGCCGGTCACCCGCCTGGTGGCCGAGGCTATCGTTCACGCTTTTGAACCCGTCCAGATCCATCAGCAGGACCGCACACGGTTTCATCTCGCGCTCACCCGCCCGGATCGTTTCCTCCAGCCGCTCCTGGAGAAAGGTTCGGTTGGCCAGTCCGGTCAACGGATCGTGCAGCGCCTGGAATTGCAGCGCCTCGGTCTCCGCCTTGCGCTCCGACACGTCCCGCAGGCTCCCGATCACGAGTCGCTGCGGCCCGAGCCAGCCGACGTTGAACTCCATCGGGAACGTCGTGCCATCCTTGCGCAGGCCGGCGGTCTCGTGGCTTCCCATCTCGAACAGCCCCTGCTGGGCCCGCAGGTAGGAGCGCAGTTGCGGCTTCACCTCGGAGCGGTGGGGTTCCGCGATCAGGCGGACGAAGTCCTTGCCGATCACCTCGTCCGCGGCGTAACCGAAGAGACGCTCGGCCGCGGGGTTGTAGGAGCGGACCACCAGGCGATGGTCGAGCGTGATGATGCCGTCGGCCACGTTGTCGAGGATGGCCCGGATTCGGTCGCCGCTCCGCCGCAGTTCGTCCTCGGCCCGGCGGCGCTCGATGAAGTTGCCGATCTGGCTGCCGATGTCCGTCATCACCCGCAGCGTGGCTCGATCGAGGGAGCGCTGGTCGTTGTTGAAGAGCGCGATCACCCCCGTGACCTTGCGACCATTGGTAACGGCAAAGGCGAACTGGGCGTGCAGCCCACTCCGGGTGGCCGCGGCGGCGCGCTGCGAGTTCGGATCGGAAGCCAGGTCCTCGATCGATCGGGCACGGCCGGTCGCCCATACCCTTCCCAGCAGACCGACGCCGCGGGCAAAGGTGACGTCTCGGCCGGAGGATTCGAAGGCCGCGAAATCCCGGGTCGGTCGATACCAGCCGTACGCCAACCGCAGGACACTCGCCTCCTGGTCGACCGCCCAGAACTCGCCGACCGGCCAGCCGAGCGTTTCGCAGACACCCTCCAGCACCTGGGGCGCCGCCTCCGCCCAGGTGGCCGCGTTGGCCAGCGGCTTGGTCACGGCGAACTGCACGGCGCGCAGGCGGTCGGCGATGCGCCGAAGACTGATATCGGTGACAAAGGCGACAAATCCGACCCGGGACCCGGCGCGCGAGGTTTGCGAAACCGAAATCTCGATGGGAAACTCGCGACCGCTGCGGTGGAGCGCCGACAGCTCGGTCGGCCGTTCCAGCAGCCTGCCCTCGCCCGTTTCGATGAACCGGGTCAGCCCGCGCTGATGGAGCTCACGGAAACGGCGAGGAATGATAGTGGCCGCGAGCGTCCGGCCAATGGCCTCGTCGTGTGACCAGCCGAAGATCTCCTCCGCCTTGCGGTTCCAGCCGCTGATCATGCCGCTCTCATCGGCGGTGATCACGGCGCTCGGTGAGGTATCGATGATGACTTGAAGATGCCGCTCCGATTCCTTGAGCCGCTCCATGACGCGAAGCTGGACGTCGGCTTCGTGCCGCGCCGCGACGTAGAGGCCAACCGTCCCGACCAGCAGCGCGATGCACGGCAGCATCACCAGCGCGTGCCCGGCGTACCAGAAGCCGTCGTAGCGCGCCCGCATAAACATGAACATCATGGTTTCGACCGTGACCAGCACCATGCCCGCGATGACGCTCGCCTCGATGCGCCGCTCCGGACAGCGCCCTTTCCGGTAGACGGCGGCGGCGAAAGCGACCACGAAGAATGGGCCAGCCTGCAGCAGCGTGTTGAATTCCGTGAAGCGGGCTCCAATGATCAGCGGCGGCAGGACCAGCGCCAGCGCCGCGGTGAGGACAATGACCCCAATGCTGATTCCCAGCGCCAGCGCCAGGGTCCGGCGCAGCGTCTGGCGGGGGCGCGCCAGGGGCCGAGGCCGATGCAGCAGGATCCAGGCGTAGAGCGCCGGCGTGCCGGTGTGGGCCGCGTGGAAGAGAAAGCTGGCCGTCTGGTTGCTGGCAAAGGGCAACCGGAATGGAAGGACCCCGGGGAAGGTCAGCATGTGTTGGAGCCACAACATGCCGAGGACAACACTGGCGAACACCAGCGGCAACGACCGGCTGTGGCGGCGGAGCACGACGTCGGCGGAGGAGAGCGCAAGGACGACGGCCAGCGTGACCACCATGGCGCTGTCCAGCACGGGGACGTACCAGGTGAGGGGCAGCGTCGCATCCGGCAGGAGCGCGCCGAGCACCGAAATCAGCATCAGCGCGGCCGCTGTCAGTAGGGCAAGCACTCCACGGGCACCGATCGTTCGGAGGCGGCGCATGGCGCGTCCAGCGGGCACAACAAGGACGGTCGGGAAGGCCACGATCGCATGATGCGTCGCGCACCCCGAAAGATAAGTTAAGGAGCTGTCACAGTTCGTTACAAATTCTGATAGCGTTCACGGAGCGTTATCTGCGACCACCCGTGTTCGGCAAAAGGGACTAGGCGACCCCCACGCTGCCCTCTGCCAATAAAGCCGGAGAGTCAACCGCCAAGCAGGGCGATGAAGGCGGTCTCGTCGAGGACGGGGACTTTGAGGCGCTGCGCCTTCTCCAGCTTGGAGCCCGGGTCCGCGCCCACGACGAGATAGTCCGTCTTCTTCGTGACGCTCGAGCCGACCGTGCCACCCAGCGCCTTGATCCGGTCCTCCGCCTGGCCGCGGGTCATCGAGCTCAATGTCCCGGTCAGGACGAACGTCTTGCCGGAAAGCGGACCCTCGACGCGCTCGGGCGGCTTGATGGTGATGCCCGCCGCCAGCAGGCGTTGGATCAGCCGGCGCGATTCCGGCCGCTGAAAATATTCGTGGACTTCCTCCGCCACGATCGGACCCACTCCGCCGACGGTGCGGAGGTCGTCGACGCTCGCGGCCTGCAGCTGATCGATGTCGGCGAAGTGATCGGCCAGCAGCCCGGCCATGGTCCAGCCGACATGGTTGATGCCGAGGGCCGCGAGAAACCGCAGAAACGTTGTGGCTTTGCTGGCCTCGATGCGGTCGAGGAGGTTCTGCGCAGACTTGTCGGCAAAGCCCTCCAGCGTTAGCAGTTGCTCCTTCGTCAGGTGGTAGAGATCCGCCGGGTCTTTGACCAGCTTTCGGTCGATCAGCTGCTGCAGCGTCGCGTAGCCAAAGCCCTCGATATCGAGCGAACCCACGAAGTGCCTCAGGTGTTCGAGCACCTGCGCCGGGCAGGTTGGATTGATGCAGCGGGTCGCCGCCTCACCCGGCTCGCGCACCAGCTCGGTTCCGCACTCCGGGCATGTCTTCGGCATGTGCCACGGTCGGCTGGACTTCGATCGCTTCTCTTTCAGGACCCGAACGACCTCGGGGATCACATCGCCGGCGCGCTGGATGATGACATAGTCGTGCGGCCGGACATCCTTACGGGCGACCTCGTCTTCGTTGTGAAGCGTGGCACGGCTCACGGTCACACCGGCAATCTGGGTGGGCCGCAGCCAGGCCACCGGCGTGGCGGCCCCCGTGCGGCCGATGTAGATCTTGATGTCCTCGATGACGGTTTCCGCCTGCTCAGGCGGAAACTTGAACGCGAGCGCCCAACGTGGGCTCCTGGACACGAAGCCGAGCTCAGCCTGGTGGCCGAGGTCATTGACCTTGATCACGATGCCGTCGATCTCATAGTCGAGGCCGTGACGCTTTTCTGTCCACTCGTCGAGGAAGGCGATGACGGCATCGATGTCCGGATGGGTGCGGCGGTTGTCGTTGACGTGAAAACCCATCTGCGCGAGTCGCTCGAGGATCTGTTCCTGGCTCTTGGCGGTACCCGGAGGATCGAGCGCATAGATGAACGTATCGAGTCGGCGTCGCGCGGTGATGCGCGGGTCGAGCTGCCGCACGGCGCCCGCCGCGGCGTTGCGTGGATTGGCAAAGGGCGGTTTGCCCTCGGCCGCCAGCTCGGCATTCAAGCGTTGGAAGCTGCGCTTCGGCATGTAGACCTCGCCCCGGACCTCGAACGTTTGCGGGAACTCTTTGGGGATGGTGACGGATAGCGGGACACTGGGGATGGTCTTCACGTTGGGCGTGACGTCTTCCCCGACGTAGCCGTCGCCGCGGGTGGCGCCGATCTTGTAGCGACCCTGCTCGTAGAGCAGGCTCATCGCGAGTCCGTCGATCTTGAGTTCGGTCACATATTCGACCTTCAGATCGCCCAGCGCCCGGTGGACGCGCTTGTCGAACTCGCGGACCTCGTCGCGCTCGAACGCATTCGCGAGGCTCAGCATCGGCGTGCGGTGGGTGACCTTGGCAAACGCGTCCGAGGGCGGGCCACCGACGCGTTGCGTCGGCGAGTCCGGCGTGACCAGCTCCGGATACTTGGTCTCGAGCTCGACCAGCTCGCGGAACAGCGCATCGTACTCGGCGTCGGTCATCTCGGGGTTGTCGAGGACGTAGTACTGGCGATTCGCCTGGTCGATCAGCTTTCGCAACTCGATAACGCGCGCCCGCGCGTCGTCGATGCTCACACCTTGACGATCGGCGCCAGGCTGACAGCGAGGATCTTCATCCCGACCTTGTCGAATTTGACGATGACCTCCTCGTCGGTGCGGGTCATCGTGCTCTTCAGCACGGCGCCTCGCCCCCATGACCGATGCTCGACCTGGTCACCCGGCCTGTATCGCTGGACCAGCTCGACCGGCGCCGACGGGCGCGCCGCCTCGATGGCGCGGGCCGGCGCCATGCCCGGTTCCGGCATCCCGGAGGGGATACCCGCCGGGCCGTCGACCAGCTCGCGCGGAATGTCGGCGAGAAATCGCGACGGGAGGTTGAGGTTGGCGCTCCCCCAGAGGTGCCGCCGGAAGGCATGAAACAGGTAGAGACGGTCCTTGGCGCGGGTCATGCCAACGTAGGCGAGGCGGCGCTCCTCCTCGAGGCCGGCTGGCGAATCGAGGCTGCGGCTGTGCGGAAACAGCCCCTCCTCCATGCCCAGCATGAAGACAACCGGGAACTCGAGACCCTTGACCATGTGCAGCGTGATCAGCGTCATCCCCTGGGTGCGGTCGTCCATGGTGTCGACATCGCTCATCAGCGCGACGTCTTCGAGGAAGGCCTGCAGCCCTTCGCCGGGCGGCAAGCCGTCGTATTCAGACGCCAGGCCGCGGAGCTCGAGCACGTTGGCCCAGCGCTCGTCACCGTCCGAGCCGGTGTCCTTGACGTAGCGTTCGTAGGCGCTGCGCATCAGCAAGAGATCGATGACGTCGACCAGCCGGCGTTCCTGGCTGGCGGCCCGGACCTCGACGATCAGATCGCGGAATTCTCCCAGTGCGCCCTTCGCCGACGGGGTCAGCTCGTTCATCTCGTCGAGGCGGCTCAGCGAATCCCAGGCCGACATGCCGTGGGCATCCGCCCAGTAGCCGAGTTGGGCAAGTGATTTCTCGCCGAGCTTGCGACGGGGGACGTTGATGATGCGCGAAAAACTCAGCGTCTCCTGCGGATTGGCGATCAGCCGCAAATACGCGAGCACATCCTTGACTTCGCGACGCTCGTAGAAGCGCAGGCCACCGATCAGGCGATAAGGCACGCCCCGCCGAAGCAGGACCTCCTCCAGGGCCCGGGATTGGGCATTGGTGCGATAGAGAACGGCGATGTCGCCGAGCCGGTTGTCGCCCTCGGCGACCAGGCGGAGCGCTTCCCGCGCGACCGCCTGTGCCTCCTCCTGCTCGTCGTAAGTCTGCGCCACCACGATCTTTGGGCCACCCGGCCGGTCGGTCCAGAGGCGCTTCTCGGCGCGGTTCGGGTTGGCCTTGATGACGTGATAGGCCGCGTCGAGGATCATCTGCGTCGAGCGGTAATTCTGCTCGAGCTTGATGATCTGCGCATCCGGATAGTCGTGCTCGAACGACAGGATATTGCGCACATCCGCGCCGCGGAACTGGTAGATCGACTGATCGTCATCCCCGACAACGGCGAGGTTCCGATGCTTGCTCGCGAGGTGCCGGACCATGAGGTACTGCGCGCGGTTGGTGTCCTGGTACTCGTCGACCATGATGTACTTGAACCGTTTCTGGTATTTCTCGAGCACCTCCGGATGCCGATCGAAAAGCCAGACGGTCCGCATC
>DASWBA010000119.1:0-12521 GCA_036390825.1 Candidatus Dormiibacterota bacterium | reverse complement strand
GATTCGCCACCTAACTGCCTGGTTCATTTCATTTCCTCCTTGGAAATCTGTCCTCTCTCGAGGTTTTGATTGAGCTTTGGGACGGCTCTTGACGCCAAGTCAACACCGCATTGAGGCGCCCGACGCCTGCCGTTCGGCCCTGCCGGAACGGTGGATGGTCCCGCTCGGGAAGGGTCTTTCGGCCATGAGCGATGTCGCCGAGCCGATCCAGGAGATCCGTGACGAGTACCTGGCCCCCCGGCGGCGATGGTCCCACGCAGCGCAAGCCTTCGCCCCTGTCACATAATCCGAGTAGCCGTGACGCTTGTTGACATGAGAGTGGGCGCGATCGTCGCGATGGCGATCCTACTGGCGGCTTGTGGCTCGTCAGGTGGAGGCAATTCACAGGCGACGCCAACGCCCACACCAAGCCCCTCGCCGTTGGCGTGCACTTCCAGTGGCGCTGCGTCCACATCCTGGCCTGGGCCAAGCACCAGCACCAGCACCACTCCACCGATCGTTTCAGCGGTTGCTGCCGGAGACACCCTCACCCTCACGTTCGACCAGGGCACCCCCGAGTTCGAGGTGAAAACGCAATCCGGCACGCATTTCATGCAGGACCCCAGCGGCAAGCCGGTCGACCTTGCCGGTTCGGCGGGCGCCACCATCGTGCTTCGCGGCTTTCGGGGTGACATGCGCAACTACACCGGGCCGGTCTCGATCACCTCCAGCGGGCCAAGGCTTCTCCAGGTCTATGAGATCGGCGACTTCGAAGGCGTCGTCACTTGGGCCGTCGGGCTCAGCAGCGCCGGCTGCGCCAATGTCACCGCCGCCGCGTCGAACCTGACGTTCCATTTCATAGCGCCGCCCGCGTAGCGGCTTGGCCGGGACCTGGCCGACGCGGCGGGACCCGGTACCGATTCTTCTGGCCACCGGCGACGCTGCGCTGGTCTGGGCGGTAGGGCACGACATCCAGGGAGAGGCGCCCGACGCCAAATCGCTGTGGAAGCTCGCCCCTGTGCTGCGCATACTTCGCGCCCAAAACCGTGATGGCTCCTGGGCCTATCGAGGCGGCTCCAGCCCCTTGAGGTCGAGTGAGAACTACAACCAGCTGGCGACCTATAAGCAGCTGCTCGTACTCGTGTCCATCTACCGGCTCGATCGCCGGCATCCAGCGCTCGCGCGAGCAGCCGAATTCCTTCTCGGTTTTCAGACGCCCGCGGGAGACATCCGCGGCATCAGCGGCAATCAATACAGCCCCTACTACACGGCCGACATGCTCCGCTTGCTGATCGAGGCAGGCTTCGGGGCCGACAGGCGCGTGCTGCGTGGTATGAAGTGGCTCGTCTCGGTCCGCCAGGACGATGGCGGCTGGGCGATTCCCTTCCGAACCATTGCCGGCGCGGGGAGCTTTGCGCGGGTGATGACGCGGCCCCAGCCGTTTGAGCCTGACCGCGCTCGGCCGTCGTCACACTTTGTCACCGGAATCGTGCTGCGCGCGCTCGGGGCACACCCGAGGTACCGGCACCGACCAGAGGCAAAGCGTGCGGCCGCTCTCCTGGCTGCACGCTTCTTTAAGGCCGACCCGTATCCAGATCGCGCCGACGCCGCCTACTGGACGAAGCTCGCCTTTCCCTTCCGATGGACGGACCTGGTTTCGGCCCTCGACGCAATCGCTCTCGTGGGCCTCGGAGTTGAGAATGCCCATGTGTCTGATGCCTTGAACTGGCTGATCAGACACCAGCGCAAAGATGGGCTGTGGCGATCAGGCTATGGCACGACCAGAGATCCGCTTGTCCATCATTGGGTCACCTTCGCGGTGGCGCGGATGCTCGGCAGGTTCTTTGTGGAGGGCGGCTGACTCCGCGTAACCGCCTCGTCGGCTCGGGTTCACATGGTCCCGAGCAGAGGGGACCGAAAGACCCTAAACACATGCGGCTCGTCGTCCTAGGCTGATGTGAGTCCCGAGGGACCGAGTACGGAAACCCGAGAGAGACCGAACGTTGACGTAGGCGAAAAGTCGAAAGACCGGAAGCCGAAAAACGCATAGGGAACTCGAAGGCAAACGGAAAGGATCCTCGGGACAGCTTGTTTTCCACGGCTCACGGCCTGAGTATTCGGTCGGCGCCCGATCCAGCAAGAGAAAGGGACCGGAGCGAGCTCCGGCCCCTTCCACCTAAGTTCGAGCTGGTCAGGCCTTCACCGGCTTGACGATCTTCGCGTCGATCGGCTTGACGATCTTCTCGATCTTCTTGACGGGGATCGTCTTCGCGAGCGGCTTGCCGTTGGTGCTGGTCGGGCGCGGGATGCGGATCTCGAGCACGCCGTTGTCGTAGGTGGCCGCGATTTCGCTCTCCTTGATGCCCTGGGGCAGTGAGACGTGCCGCTCGAAGAAGCCGTAGGTGCTTTCCTTGCGGTAGTAGCTCCCTTCCTTGACCTCCTTGTCGAGCTTGCGCTCGCCGCTGACCGTCAACTGGCCTTCCTGGAACTTGACCTGGATGTCTTTGGGCTCCACGCCGGGCACGTCAAAGCGGACGAACATGACACCGTCGTCCTCGTAGACGTCCGCAGTCGGCATGAAGTGCTTGCCGGGCGTCAGGGCCAGCAGCGGCCTGAAGGGCCATGGGCCGGACAGAGTGCGGAAGAACTCCGCGAACGGAGCGTCGAGCTCTACGAGCTCATTGGACAATGTACGAGTTGTCATCTCGTTTACCTCCTTCTTCAACGAGCCATTGACTTCGATTTCAAGCTAGGCGGATGGAGGCGAAAGCAAAAGGGCCATAGGTCACGGTTCGATAGGGACGTGATGCACGGAGGCTGAGCACGGTCGATGGGCCCGCGGCGACGAGGGCGATTGGCACTGGCCCGCCGGCGTTGAATCGGGCGAGGCTGGCAACATGGCTGCGTTGGCTCAGAGCCAAGAGTCTGGTGAGGCCATCGACGAGCAGCCGGTGACTCATGTGCTGAGACTGCGCGACGGAAGGCGGCTCGCCTACACGGTGCTGGGCGATCCAGAAGGCATGCCGATCATCCACCAGCACGGCATGCCTGGCTCGCGTCTGGAACACGAGGCGGAGCCTGAGTTCTACCGCTCACTCGGCGTCCGAGTGATAACGCCGGACCGCCCGGGATACGGGATGTCGGATCCGCACCCGCACCGCCGCCTGCTCGACTGGCCCCTGGACCTGGCCGAGCTGGCGGACAGCCTCGGCATTGCCAGATTCGGGGTCACCGGTCTGTCGGGAGGTGGCATTTACGCGCTTGCTTGCGCGGCCTTGATTCCGCACCGCCTGACCGACGTGGTGGTCACAGGGTGTCCAGGCCCCATGGACCGGAAAGGTGCTCTGGCCGACATGCGGTTCATGACCCGCGCGGGCGTGTGGCTCGGATCACGAGCGCCCTGGCTGCTCGAGGCGGGGGCATCGCTCCTCAGCGGGCTGGTGTGTCGCTATCCGCGTTTCTTCGTCGAACATTTCAATGAAGGCATTCCACCCGCTGACCGGCGCTGGCTTTCCATGCCGTCGGTGAGCAGCGGAGCTGCCGACACCCTCCGCGAAGCTCTGCGACCGGGCGCCTGGGGATACGTACAGGACATCCGCGTGCTGGCCAGCCCTTGGGGCTTCGCGCTGGAGGACATCAAGGTTCCAGTGCACCTGTGGCATGGGGACGAAGACAGGGTGATCCCGTTGCATCACGGCCGATATCTGGCGTCAATCATTCCTGGCGCCACGTTGCGCATCTGCCCAGGCGAGGCGCACATGTTGATGTGGAACCACCTCGCCGAAATCCTCATGGAAGCTGCGGGGATGCCGCCGCAGCCTACGTCGCCGCGGCGGCTCCCTACCCAGTAATCACAAACCGGCGGCAACCGGCTCTTTTGACTCCACCCTCGTCACGAGCGAAGCTGCCCACGCGGCGGCGCGTTCCAGCTCGCCTGGTTCCAACTCTGGCAGCTTGCCGGAAACGAAGAAGCTCACCTCGGGTGCGATCACCCGCGCTCCTGCGCGCAGAAGCTTCCGCTCGATCCCTGAGCCGGCCGAACCGGACAGCCAGGCGGGCCAGCGCAAACGGGTGTCGAACGCTGCTGCGGCCTTTCCTGCCAACTCACCTTTGCCGAGGCGGTCGAAGAACTGAGCGATCGGCTCCGTCATTCGATGCCCTTCGGTGGGGCCGCCAACGACCAGGAGATCCGTGTGCTCGGGAAGAATCACCGGAGCCTTTTCAGCTGAGACGATCTGCACCCTTCCGTGCTCTCGGAGAATGGCGGCGATCGCCTCCGCCACCTTGCGGGTATTTCCATGACGCGACCCGTAAATCACCATGCTGTTCATCTCCAATACCTCCGTCGCCCAATGTGCGGCTGGGTTGGTGGGAAGACCAGGGTCGAGCGTCCTTGCAACATGGGGTCGCCCGCCACTTTGCGGAGCTAGGGCGTGGGGGCTAGCCTCGAGGCAGAGGTGAACGACATGAAGATCTGGAGAGAAGTCGGAGCGACCCTGTTCACGATAATCGGGCTCACGCTGGCCCTGTCCGTTACGCAGGGATGGAGCTGGCCGCTGTTGCCTGACGCCCGAGCGGGCATCATCGCGCTCGCGGTGGTCGGCTATGGCGCCTGCATGATGAGCAATTCGGCTGCGACTCGGTTTTCGGTAAGTGACCCGTTCGTGATGGTTGCGATCGCGGCGGGATGTGTTCTGCTGGCCGCGGCCATCATCGGCCTGTTCGTAAACACCGTTCCCTATCTCATCGCGATGATGGGCGCGACGGTGGTGCTATGGCTGGTCGCCACGCTGCGGCACCTGGTCGAGAGCGGTGCCGACACACGCCGCGTCCCGACCACAAGCTGATTCATGAAATGGAGCCGGGACGGCGCGCGGGCGATCGCGGCTCCATCCGGTGCACCGGCTGCGTGCGCCTGAACGCGCGTTGCGGCCGGCGCGCCGGCGTCAGGACTCGCGAGCAGGGTCAATCGGCCCCCCCACGGGAGGTCGGTTGCAACTGTGCCCGCGGCCTGGGAAGTCTCAACGTGGTGACATGAAGGTCGCGGAGATCATGACGCGTCCGGTCATCACCGTGACACCAGAGACCGGTATCAAAGGCGCGGCCCAGTTGCTGGTGCAACACGAGATTTCAGCGCTCCCCGTGGTCGACGCAAAGGGGGAGCTGGTGGGCATCGTGTCCGAGGCGGACCTGCTGCCGATCGAGACGCGGCCGGACCCACGCAGCCAGGCCACGCCGCTGGCGCCAACCGCGGGCAGCTCGCCGCAGAAGGTGGCGGAGGTCATGACCCGGCGCGTGCTGACCGTGCCTGCGGACTGCGAGGTGTCCCAGGTGGCGCGAATCCTGCTCGAAGCCGATTTCAGGCGCGTCCCGGTCGTGGAAGATCGAAAGGTGGTCGGCATCGTCAGTCGCAGGGACCTGGTCAAGGTGATCGCGACGCGGGATGACACGATCGAGGCCGAGATCGTCCGCCGGTTGCGACAGTTGGGCCTGGGGGCCGGCCTTGCCGTCGGCGTCGCCGCCGGCGTGGCCACGATCCAGCTCGACGACCAGGGATCCAACCGGCGGCTGGCTGAGTCTGTCGCCCTTACGGTGCCAGGCGTGCTCGAGGTGCGGTTTGCGAACCCCAAAGGGCGCTGATGCTGCACTGGGAGGTTCGCCACCGACGAAGGCCGGCCGTCCGACGTCACAGTCAGAGGGTCACGACCCCGTTCCGTAAGCGCTCCGAGGGGCCGAGCCCGCCGCTGGACGGAAGCCCAGCCCTTATTCTCCTGGTCGTTCTCGTGGCTGTCCTCGCGGGAGCCGTTCTCTGGCTCGCGGGAGCTCACACCGCCGCGGACCTCGCGTGGGCGGCGGCCGTTGTGCTGGCGCTGATTCCGCTGACCATATCGGTCGTACGCGACCTGCTTCATCGCGAAACGGGGGTCGACCTCATCGCTTTGCTCGCGATGGCCGGCTCGCTGATCCTGGGGCAGTACCTTGCCGGCGCTGTTGTGGGCCTGATGCTCTCAGGCGGCCAGGCGCTGGAGCGCTACGCGAGCTCACGTGCACGTCGCGAGCTTTCGGCTCTTCTTGCGCGCGCGCCGCAGGTGGTCCATCGCTATGAGCACGGATTTCTCATGTCTCGAAACGTCGGCGAAGTCAGCAAGGGTGATCTGCTCCTGGTGAAGCCCGGCGAGGTCGTCCCGGTAGATGGCCTGGTCTTGTCGGCGACGGCCGTGCTCGACGAGTCGGCGCTGACCGGCGAGTCACGGCCCGCCGAGCGCCTCGAGGGTGACACGGTTCACAGCGGTGTCGTGAACGCCGGCGCGCCCTTCGACATGCGTGCAATCACCACCGCTGAGCAGAGCACGTATGCCGGCATCGTGCGGCTGGTAAGAGAAGCTCAGCGCTCGAAAGCTCCGTTCGTTCGACTTGCGGATCGCTACGCGATGTGGTTCCTGCCTCTGACTCTCGGGGTGGCGGCGCTCGCCTGGGCGGTCTCGGGCGACCCGGTCCGGGCTCTTGCGGTGCTGGTGGTGGCGACACCGTGCCCGCTGATCCTCGCCGCTCCGGTGGCGATCGTCGCGGGGATCTCGCGCGCGGCTCACCGCGGGATCATCGTCAAAGGCGGCGGCGCGCTGGAGACCCTGGCTCGCGCGCGCACACTCATCTTCGACAAGACCGGCACGCTCACAACCGGCTCGCCGAGCGTCGCGTCCGTGGAAACGTTCGGATCGGTGAGCGCGGATGAGCTCTTGCGTCTGTCCGCCTCGCTCGACCAGGTTTCGCTGCACGTTTTCGCGGGCGGAATCGTGTCCGCAGCGAGAGCAAGGCGTCTGGACCTCGAGCTGCCCACTGCGGTCCGTGAGCACGGCGGCAAGGGGATCGAGGGCGTGGTCGGAAGTCACCGTGTAGCCCTCGGCCAGGCCAGGTGGCTCGGTGCCGGCCAGCCGCTGCCCGAAGCCGCGATCGCACTTCGACGGCGGATCGCGATCGATGGTGCGATGGCCGTTTACGTCGCAGTCGACGGCACCATCGTCGGCGCGCTGGTCATAGAGGATCCGGTACGGGCTGACACCCCCGATGCCCTTCGCACGCTGAGGCTCGCCGGCATAACGCGGATCATCTTCTTGAGCGGCGACCGGACGGATGTGGCGCAGGCGGTCGGCAGTGCGTTGGGCGCCGACCTGGTCCTGTCGGAGCACACCCCAGAGCAGAAGGTACAGGCGGTGTTGCGCGAGCGGGCGCGGGCAGTGACCGTGATGGTCGGTGACGGCGTCAACGACGCACCCGCCCTTGCAGCTGCCGATGTCGGTATCGCTATGGGGGCACGAGGAGCGACGGCATCGTCGGAGGCAGCCGATGCGGTGATCGTGATCGACCGGTTGGACCGGGTCGCGGAAGCAGTGCTGATCGCGCGCCGGGCTCGCAACATCGCGGTCCAGAGCGTCCTGGCCGGCATGGCACTCTCCGGCTTCGGGATGGTGCTGGCCACGCTCGGGATGCTGCCGCCCGTCGCGGGCGCTTTCTTCCAGGAGGCGATCGACGTGGCCGTGATCCTGAACGCCCTGAGGGCCTTGGGGGGCGGCGAGCGACTTACTCCCGCGGCGGCCGAGCCGCGCAAGGGCTACTCGTTCTCGCCCATGACGGCAAAAGTCGAGCCGGCTGCTGGTGAGCGCGAAGACAGGGTCCCCGCCGGCATGGGCCGATAGGCCCTGTTGGGTGGCGTCCCGCAGCGGGATGGTAGGACACGGAGCTACGAAATGACCTGGACCGTCTCGGACGTGATGACCAAAGGGCCGGTCGTGATCGGGCCAGATGCGCGCTTCAAGACCTGCGCCAGGCTCATAGAAGTGCACAAGTTGGAAGCCCTCCCGGTGGTCGCCGCCGACGGCACCCTCCTCGGCATCGTCTCTGAGGCCGATCTCACTGCCGGGGAAGCGGCGCGCCCGCCGCGCGGGCGGACAGAGCCCGCTGGCGGGGGAGTCAATGCATCGACAGTGGGTGAGTTGATGAACCGCGAGCTCGTGACAACCACCCCCGACGCGCCGCTGACTACAGCAGCGAGCCTCATGTTCGAACGCCATTTGCAAGTGCTGCCAGTGGTTGACGACGCGAAACGTTTGGTGGGGATCCTCGGCCGCTCGCAGATCTTGACCGTGTTCCTCCGCAGCGACGAATCGATCCGTCGCGACGTCGCTCGTGAGCTACGTCTTGTGCCCGAGGTCATCCGCGGCGATGTTGAAGCCGAGGTCAAAGAGGGTGTCGTCCATCTCTATGGCGGCGTGCCGAAGGAGAGCGCGACTGAGCTTCTCACCGGCATTGTGACGGCAATACCAGGGGTCGTCGGCGTGGTGAGCGAATTCAAGCCGGTTGCCGGGCCGGCAGGCCAGGCCGGGGGCGGCGATCCTCGTGAGTGAGCGGCGCGTCAGGCACAGGATGGGCAGGCGGCTGGTCGACGGCATGCAGCTGCGGTTTGTGCCACCGATCGAGGGGGTCTGGCTCGGAACCTTCAACCTGCGGTGGTGGCAGCACGTTGAAGGCGAGCGAGACACCATCCAGTCACCCCGCGACGGCCGGGCACGCTCAACCAAGATCGGGTCGGCGGTCTGAGCTTCCTGCCTATTTGGGGCCGCCGGTCTTCTTGAAAGCCTTTTCGAGCTCGTCGCTGACCTCGCGGAGAGTCCCGGCCAGCGCCGATCCAAATGACTTCGCGGCGCGTTTCGTGCTGGCTCGAACCTCCGGGTCGCGCGTGGTCTTGTCGAGCGATTCGAAAAACGCCTCGGCGGCCTCTCCGAGCTGCCTCAGCGATCGATGGACCTCCGCCACCTTCTGCTCGTCGTCCACGCCATCGTAGTGGCGGCGAAGCTCGCCGGCCATCGACTTCACATCGGCCTGAAAGCGGTCCCAGGCCTCCTTGGTGTTCGTATCCGTCATGTCACTACCTCCACGACCAAGGTTACGGAGGCTGCCGGGGGCTCATAGGGTCGCATGGACTCCCTGTTTCCGGGCCTATCGCCTCCGGCGTTGTAGTGCCACGCGGCGCATCGTGGATGCGGAGGTGAAGGTCTGATGTCCAACTGGAGAACCCGTGCGGCGCTCGGAGTGCTTGAGGCATTCCTGGCCCTGACCGCGCTGTACGGCGCGCTGATCGTCGTACCCAACCTGCCTCGCGATTGGATCGCGGGCAGCATCTTCCCGGATTACATGGTGCCGGCTTTCGGCCTGGGCGTGCTCGTGGGCGGCAGCGCGGCCATCGCGGTGTTGGCGCTGGTCTTTCAACCGAAGCTGGGAGCCGCGGCTGCTATGTTTTCGGCAGCCATGATCCTCGGTTTCGAGTTGGTGGAGATCGTCACGGTTGGATTCTCGCCGCTGACATACGGGGTCACGAGCCCACAGTCCTGGTTGCAGGTCGCCTACATCGCGCTCGGGGTCGTGATTGCGCTCATCGGCGCCGGCCTGTGGCGGGCTGAGGGCGGCCGCAATCCGTTCGCCGCGGGGTCGTCGAACCGCCGCTGGATGGCCTGAGCTTGGAGGAAACCCGCGTTGAGGATGCGCCGGGAGGCCGGCGATCGATAATTCGCACGCGCTACCGCAACCGAGGTTGCGGTTGCGGCTGCGCCTCGTTCTTCCTCGTGCTCACCGTGGGCATCCTGTTGAGCCTCTTCAACTCCGACATAGGCATCGGGGTGTCGGTGCGCATCCCCTTCACGGAGAGCAACCTGACGATTGCAGGCTCGATCGGCGCGAAGAGCAAGGCGGTCGACGCCCTCCCGAGCTACACGGAAGGAAGGCTGGGTGGCAACCAGAACTTCTTCAACAACTCGACGACGATGACCATCGGTCCGGCCGAAGGCGCCGCGCTGGTCATCATCGGCAGGCAGGACGACGCTCCTGCCATCGACCTTCACCTGGTGGCTCGCTAGATCGCCCGGCTCATCTCCTGTTGGAGGCGTACATCGCGTCGATCTGGTCGCTGAAGTGCTGGGTGATGACCCGGCGCTTCTTCTTCAACGTCGGGGTCAGCTCCCCCTCGGCCTCAGTGAAGTCGCGAGCCAGGACGGTGAAGTACTTCACAGTCTCGAAGCTTGCAAGCCCTTGGTTGACCTCGTCGACAGTTTTAGAGAGGCGGGCGCGCAGGCCCGCGTCATCGACGAGGCCGGCGGGATCTCCCTCCAGGCCGGTGTCGGCCCGCAGCGCCTCCCAATCCGGGACGATCAGGGCGACCACATAGGGACGCTGGTCGCCGACCACCAACGAAGCTTTGATGTAGCGGTTGTTCTCGAGCTGCGACTCGATGGGAAGCGGCGCCACGTACTTGCCGCCTGAGGTCTTGATCAGGTCCTTCTTGCGATCTGTGATGGTGAGGAAGCCGTCGCCGTCGACGAACCCCATGTCACCGGTCTTGAGCCAGCCGTCACTGATCATCTCGGCGGTGGCCTCGGGTTTGTTCTTGTAGCCCAGCATCACTCCGGGTCCGCTGACGAGGATCTCGCCGTCGTTCTCGATCCGGATCAAGGTGCCTGGAAGGGCTTTGCCTACGGTGCGATAGCGGTGGTCCTCCTCTGTGTTCGAGGTCGCGCCTGAGGTGGCCTCGGTCAATCCCCAGCCCTGCAGGATCTTCACGCCGATCGACCAGAAGAACTCCTCGACCTTCTCGTTCAGCGGAGCGCCTCCGCTGATGAAAAAGCGCAGCCGGCCCCCGGTCAGGCGCTTGCGGAGCGAATCGAGGACGAGCCGCTCCGCGATCCTGACCCGCAACCGGAGCCACGGTCCAGGATGCCCATGCAGACGCGCCGCTCCAACGCCCAGCGCCCAGCTGAAGATGGCGCGCTTGTAAGCAGGTTGGTTGCGAAGCTGGTCGAACACGGCCTCGTAGACCTTCTCGAAAACGCGCGGCACTCCGAGCATCACGGTCGGACGCGCGATCTGGATGTCTTCGACCAGGGTGTCCAGGCTGCGTGCCAGCCAGAACGAGCAGCCGGCCATGGTCTCGATGAAGATCCCGTCCACCCGTTCCATAACGTGGGAGTAGGGGAGGTAGGACAGGACCACGTCATCGGGCCCGAGGTGAAACGCCTCGAGCGCGCTCTTGGCGATCTCGACAAAGTGCCGGTGCGTGAGCATCACGCCCTTGGGATCGCCGGTTGTGCCCGAGGTGTAGATGACCGTGGCCACGCGATCCGCATCGAGCGCTGCGAGCCGGGAGTCGAGCTCGCGCTCGAGCTCGGCGGTGGGCTGGCTCTCGACCCACTGGACGATGTCGGTCTCGATCATGAAGATCCGGTTTGGGTGGTCGCGGTTCTGCAACTTGGCAGCGAGGGCTGCGGTGGAAACGATCGCGAGGCGGGCCTTGACGTCGTCTGCGATGTAGCCGGCCACCCGCGGGGTGAGGCTCGGATACACGGGCACCGTGATCCCGCCCGCGGCCAGGATGGCGAGGTCGCAGTAAAGCCATTCGACTCGGTTTTCGGACAGCAATGCGACATGCCCGCCGGGCTTCAAGCCGGCCGCGATCAGGCCGCAGGCAATTCGCCTGGCCCTCTCAGCGGTCTCGGCCCAGCTCAGGCCGTGCCACGCACCGTCGCGGAAGAACCGCACGTACTCGCGCTCGCCGAACCTGGCCGCCTGCTCGAAGAACACGGACGGGATCGTCTGCGCCGCTTGTTGTGCCGATATAGAGACCGGGTCGACTGTCGCGGTGGTCGAGGAATTCATGCTTGTGGCCCTCCTGCACCCTGATGTTGATGCCGATCAAACAGTGGGGTCATGGCCGAACGGCCCTGCTGGACGGGCTGAGAGGCCCTTGGCCTGGACGGGTACTTTGTGGGACCGTCTTCTCGATGGCAAAAGCCCCGCGGACGGCACTGGTTCTCGGCGGGGGAGGTCTGGTCGGCGGCGCGTGGATGGTCGGCGCGCTGCACGCGATCGCCACCGAGACCGGTTGGGACCCGGGCAGCGCGGACTACGTCATCGGCACATCGGCCGGCTCGATGATCGCCGCGATGCTCGCCTCGGCCGTCCCGCCGTGGCTGCTGGTGGCGTATGGATCAGGCGAGAGCCTTCAGGGCATGCCCGGGCTCGGCCAGGCAGCGAGCCGCCGTTTCGGGACCAGCTTCCAGCTGCACTGGAGCTTTCCGCGGCCTGTGCTGGCATCGCCCGGACTGGCGCTGCGCAGCCTGCGCGAGCCGTGGAAGTACGGCCCGGCGGGCATCGTGGCCTGGCTGCCACAAGGCATGATCTCGACAGAGCCCTTGAAGGCGGTCGTCAAGCTTGTCGTGCCCAGAGGCTGGGTCGCGCAATCAGACCTTTGGATAGTCGCGATCGACTACGACAGCGGCGACCGAGTCGTGTTCGGCCGCCAGGGGTCGCCCGCGGCCGACCTGGCCGACGCGGTCGCGGGATCGTGCGCGATCCCGGGCTTCTACCACCCGGTCGTCATCCAGGGACGGCGATATATAGACGGCGGCATGTACTCGCCTGCAAACCTCGACCTGGCTGCCGGCACGGCAGCCGAGCTGGTCGTGTGCTTGAACCCGATGTCCTCCCGCCACCGTGGC